>JAWOBW010000301.1:0-3810 GCA_046484105.1 Bacillota bacterium | reverse complement strand
GGTAGGAACCCTGCACCCGGGCGAGGCCCGGGACATCCTCGAGTCAGCCGGCCGGGGTCACCTGGCCGCACCCGGGGACCTGCAAACCCTGCGGGGACACCTGCTGCACCTGTACGAGAAGGACAGAAGGAAAGCCGCCGCTTCCCCCTCGCCCGCCCAGGTCCCCGCCATCTACCACCGCCGTCACCAGGCGGGCCAGCTGGCCCACCTACTCAACCGCCTCACGTAGGGCCTGCTGCTGCAGGTACTGCTCCATCTTGTCCACGTCCAGCGGCTCGATCCCGGGATCGCCGTGTCGATAGAAGCGGAAGAAGATCTCCTGGCGGGCCCGGCCGGTGCCGCCGAGGGGGAAGTCCAGGTTGACCTGGTACTGCATCAGGTGACCCGTCTCGATGGCAATCCACAGGCGGAAATCGTCGGCCTCCCCGCCGTTGAGCTTTCCCTCGTAGACGCGGCAGGGCAGGCTCAGGACTCCCTCCTCCCCCACCAGGCGAATCCCGGACGCGGAGGCAAACAGCCCGGGCAGTCCCGCGAAGGGATCGTAGTCGACCTCCGCCGCCTCTGCGACCCGCCTCCACCTGGTCCTCTCCTCGATGAACATCGCCCCCTCCCACCGGAAGACCCGCAGCGGATTGCCGGCGATGCGCACGTTGGCGGTATATCCGGCGGGAATGCAGACGGTGCCGTCGTACATGCTGTTGATCTGCCGCTTCCCGACAAAGCTGGCCACCCAGCCCGTGTACCAGAAGCGGCCCTCCTCCCGCGCCCTCTCGGCGGCGGTCCTGACCAGGTCGACGAACTCCTCGGCCCCGACCGGCGTCCCGTTTGGTTCCTCCGGTCCCGCGACCTCCAGCTCACCCGGGGGAACGGCCGACTCATACACGTACCCGCATCCTCCCGAGATGATCAACAGCAGCGCCAGTGTGAATGAGAGAGGGATGTATCTCACCGCGACACCTCCCGCTGCCTGCGCCAGATAAGGCAGGTGACGATCAGTCCGGCCACGGCCCACAGGATCCCGTTGACGGGCAGCCGGTGATTCCTGAGCACCCAGAACTGGTGCCGACCGTACCTGCCCCCGATGATCTCCCGGTCTCCATCACCGGTGACATCGGCCATACTCACGTCCACCAGGGTGGTCATAGTTCGCCAGGCCGAGGTCAGGCCCCCGTCCGTAAGATGATAGCCGGAGAGATACCTCAGGGGATCACCCCGAACCCGGCTCGGGTCCAGGGCGATTATCAGCGGCGGGTCTCCGGGAACCACCGTCTCGAAGCGGAAGCTGTCATCATCCTCCCGGGCGGCCCACAGCAGCTGCCAGCTGCCCCCCGGCCCCGGCCGTAGTATCCGCGCCGGACCGCGGTTGGACGAGAGCAGAACCTCGTCCAGACCGTCGCCTGTCACATCGCCGACGATGAACTCGGACAGCCCCACCGCCGGAACCTGGTCCTCGGACAGCCGGTGACTCAGGGTGAGTCCATCCGGCGACACCGACACCAGCTCCAGAGACGATCCCAGCACCGCAAGAGCGGTGCCTCCTTCCAGGGAAAGCGGGGCGATGATCTTGGACGCGTCGGTGGAGAAAACCACGGTCTCACCCGACTCCAGGTCCACCTCCAGCTGCCCCCCAGACAGCCGCACGGAGTCCAGGCCCAGCCCGGGGTACGCGGCCTCATCGACCAGTCCTTCCAGGTCGGCCACCCGCCCCTCGACCACCTCCCGGTTCAGCCCGGTCACCATCTCCGTCACCCGGCCGAAATCCAGGGCCGCGTCAACCAGCTGCTCGGTGCTGACGCCGGGAAGAAGCAGCCCCTCGCGGGTAAGGCGGTAGTAGGGGAAGCCCGGGTAGTGATCGCGCACCAGCCGGTGAGCCCTCTCCAGTTCATCTGCCGTCAGGTCCCCCGGAGGGAGGCGGGAAAACCGGCGTCCGTCCCAGGCGAACACGTACAGGTAGACCTTCTCAGGCCGCAGGACCTGGACCTCGTCCTCCTCCTCGCCCGGGGGCGTCTCCTCCGCGTTGCCCCAGGTCACGATCTCCGCCCGGCCGTCACCGGTGATATCCCCGGTTCTGAGAGGGAAATAGGGGAAGACCTCTCCCCCATACAGCGCCGGGCTCTCCCACAACAGCCAGTGATTGTTCCACAGCCGCATCTCATCCACCGAGGCGGCGGACATGATCAGGACGGCGGCCAGGACGACGGCGGCCAGCTGGGAAGCGTGCAGCCTCCCGTAAATCCCCGCGACGGCAGAGATCACCGCCAGGATCACGACCGTCCCGCCGATCTCGGCAGCCAGAGACCAGGAATGAATCGACTCCAGCGCCTCCACGGAGAAGAGGACGGCCAGGACGAAGGTGATCACGCCCCGCCGCTCGCCCGGCCGCAGGAGGTAGACGGATCCCACCCCGCCGGCGACCAGAGCCGTCAGGGCGTAGTGGGAGTAGTCCAGCAGGCCGGGAACCACAATGAGGTGATAGAAGAGGACGGCGAACAGGCCGGCGGCGAGCCACCCGGCGATGCGGAGCAGCTGGGCCCGCTCGAGGAACCCGCCCGGCGGCAGACTCAAGCGCAGCCGGACGCCCTCATCCTCCCCGGATCCGTTCAGACGAGGATAGGCCGCCAACACCCCTCCCACCAGCCAGAAGTAGGTGCTCATGTAGGGGACCTCCAGGATGTTCTCCACCCCGTTGTGCAGGGCGACGGCCAGCAGGGCGCAGAACAGCCCCGCGGCCAGGTACCCCTCCCGGGAGCCGGAGAGTCTCCGCCAGCTGGCATACCCGCGGCCCAATGCGGCTCCCAACCACAAAAGAAAGGCCCCCAGCCCGACCAGGCCCAGTTCGGCGGCGGTCTTCACGTAGTAGTTGTCCACGTAGGACACGCCCAGGGCCCGGGCGGCCACCGCTCCACCGTAGCGGCCGGGACCCAGACCGAACAGGGGACGGCTCCGCAGCTGATCGTATGCCCTCAGCCAGCGGCCGAGTCTTCCGTCCAACATGCTCTTGGCCAGGTACTCCTCGGAGAACACGGAAAGGATCCTGGTGCGGATCTCCGGGATGCCCACGCCGAGAACGACCACCGCGATCAACAGTGCGGCGAAGACCCGCCGGTTGATGATGAAGGTCACAACCAGCACCGCCCCGGCCAGGGCCAGCCACGCCCCGCGAGAAAAGGTCAACAGCAGGGCCAGGCAACACAGGGCCGCCGCCGCCAGCCAGCCAATTCGGAGGCCCCGACTCCCCTCACAACAGGCCAGTCCCAGCAGCAGGGGAACGGCCAGGGCCATGTGGCTGCCCAAGACATTGGGGCTCTGCACGATGGAGAAGATTCTCACCGTCAGCGTCTCCCCCACGTCGGCCCAGCCCGCCGGGGTCTGCACCCCGGTCGCCACCTGGATGACGCCGAGGAGGGCCACCACTGTGGCGACGAGGGCGATCAGCCGGAGGAGGCCGCGCGCCCCCTCGCGCCGGTCAATGAGGAAGTATCCAATGAAGAAGAAGGGAATGAACTGCAACGCCGCCCGCAGGCCCTCCACGGTGATCCCGGGAGAATCAAGATCCGCTACCAGGTAGGCAGCAGACAGGGCCAGGAGGGGAAGCAGGGACGAGAGGAAACGGGGGATCCGCGCGCCGAACAGCAGACGGGTCGCGACGCAGAGGCTCAGAAAGACAATGACCACCTCGTCCCACAACGCCCCGAGCACCGGGACGGGGAAGACGTATCTCAACCCGTAATCCACCAGGGGAAAGGCCGCGACCAGATAGAGCGAGACCCACATTCCGCGGCGCACGAGGCCGCTTTGCAGCCACTTCTC
>JAWOBW010000297.1:0-7139 GCA_046484105.1 Bacillota bacterium | reverse complement strand
TCGCAGTCCCAGCAGCGGCAGATGCCGCGCCCGCCGTACCGCCCGAGTGCCCGCATCTCGGTGAACAGCTCGGGATGAGGCACGCCCACCTTCAGGACGACCCGGCCGAAATCCGGAGACCTGGCGGGGCACACGAAGTTGCTTGACATTTCCTCGCAGGGAGAGCAGTCGGAAAGACTCCATTTCTCGATGCAGGCTCTCAGCAGGCGCGGCAGCCGCTTCAGCCACCTCTCCCCTTCCGGTCCGAAGATCCCCGCGACACTGTCCCGCAGCCCTCCGGGCACTTTCAATCGCATCACCTCCCGCGTCAATTCGGCACCCGATGCCCGAAACGGCGGCCGCACCCCGTCCCGGTGCGCCGGGGCTCCCGGCATGGTCCCACGGCCCACCCGGATGAAGATTCGCGGCCCCGGGCATCCACCCCGGAAAGGCCCACACCCGATTCCGGCCATGACTGGCCGGGGCAGCTCCCGCACGGGGTCGGAAACCGTCCTCGCACGGGAGATGAGACGCCGGCCACCGGTTCCAATTATCCCCGATCACCCGGCGGCTGCAAAGGGTGGTCGACGGCCCCGGATGGCAGCTGTTGCGCCCCAAAAACAATTTATCTTCCATAGAAGGAATTTCTTCCGGGAATGTAGAAACAGTGTATATCGATGCGAAATGCTGCTGCAGTTTGGAGTGTTTCAAATTGCCCAATGCGGGGTCCAGTGACAATTCGGGATACCGAGACCTGTTCGACAGGCTGAGCATCATAGCGCGGTCAGTGGCCAGCGTCTTCGGCAAGACGTGCGAGGTGGTCGTTCACGATCTCAGGCAACCGGAGAGATCGGTGGTGGAGATAGTCAACGGGCACATCAGCGGCCGCAAGATCGGCAGCCCCCTGGTCGAGGGACCCATCGATGACATCGGCATGGAGGAAATCGTGGCCGGCGGTCCACCCGACGGCACTACCGGCGCCTACCGGTCCAGGACCGAGGAGGGAAGGCAGCTGAAGTCGAGCACCGCCATCTTCTACGACGACGACGGCGAACCCCTGGCCTGCCTCTGCATCAACTGGGTCCTGACCTTCATCGAGAGGATCGCCGAGTTCATCGACCTGGTCAACGCCGACCTGCCCGATGATCAGGGGGCCTCGGCCCGAGAGGCCGCCACCAACCCGCAGGACGTCGCCAGGCGAATCGTCGACCAGGTCATCTCGGAATACGGCAAGCCCACCTACCTGCTGCAGAGGCAAGACCGGATGGAGGTAGTCGGGACAGTGTGGAAGCGCGGCATCTTCCTCATCAAGGGTTCGGTCGGCACCGTGGCAGAGGCACTGGGCATCTCGGAGAACACGGTCTACGGCTATCTGAGCGAGATCAAAAAGGCGGCGACTTCGGCCGAGTGACGGCGCCGGGGGTCGCCGGGGACGGCAGGAAGCTGACCTGTGAATCGGGGGACGGAAATCTGCATTTTTCTGGGCGGGTGAAGACCTCACCTGGGAAAGGAGTTTGAGTCGATGATCACAGTTAGAGGCAAGGTGGTCCTGCTCCTGCTGCTGGCGCTCTTCATCACATCCGTCGCGGCCGCCTGCGGGCCCGCGGAGCCAGCAGAGCCGGCAGAGCCGACGGAGGCTGAATACGAAGACACCATCGTGTTGGCTCTGGAAAGAGACACGGACACCTTCGACAACATCAAGACCAGCTTCGGCGCGGGGGGATTCCACGACCTGTATGAGCCGCTGCTGTCTCAGAACTGGGACCGGGAGATCGTGGGGCGCCTGGCCACAGACTACGAGATATCCGACGACGGGCTGCAGATCACCCTGCACCTGCGCGACGATGTCACGTTCCACGACGGGACGAAAATGACCGCCGACCTGCTGGCCGACTACTACCGGCTGCTGACCGACCCCGACCTGTCCTCGCCCACCCGCATGGACTTCATATGGTCGCAGAATCCAGAGGCGGCCGACGAGCACACGCTGGTCTTCCACCTCGACGAGCCGCGCCCCTATGCCATAACCCAGCTGACCCAGGGGGGCGCCTTCGGCGCGCCCATGCAGCCCGAGGTGTGGCGGGAGCACGGCCCCTGGGAGGACAAGACGTACGGCACGGAGATGGCGGTGGGCACCGGTCCCTACATGTTCGAGGAGTGGATCCCGGGCGACAGGCAGGTGTTCGTGCGCTACGACGACTACGACTGGGCGCCGGACTGGTTCGCACATGAGGGCCCCGCCCTCACCGAGCGGGTGGTCTACCGGATCATCCCCGACGCCGCCACCCGCCTGGCCGAACTGGAAGCCGGGAATGTTCACATCGTCGTCAGCGTGCCGACGGAGCACGTGGACCGGGTGAGGCAGATGGACGACGTGGAGCTGCTGGAGAAACCCAGCTGGGGCTGGGGAGACCTGATGTATAACACCTCGGTCGAGCCCCTCAACGACGTCCGCGTGCGCCAGGCCCTGGCCCTGGCTATAGACCAGGAGTACCTGGTGGACACGGTGTTCTTCGGACTGGCCGAGCCCAGCTACGGCTTCTACAACATGCGCTTCGGCGACGAGCAGGTGGTGGATGAGGAGGCCTTCGGCTACGATCCCGAGCGGGCGCAGGAGCTGCTGGCCGAGGCGGGCCACGCGGACGGATTCACCGTCACCCTGGCGGTGGAGCTGATCGACGAGTACATCCGGGTGTGCGAGGTGATCCAGGACCACCTCTCCGACGTGGGCATCGAGGTGGAGATCAAGCGGATGGACAAGGCGGCCTGGAACGATCACGTGGCCTCCGACGACTTCCAGATGTGTCTCAAGGGTGCCAGCTGGCACAGCCTGGACTACATGCCTTTCTTCTACGGCAGCTGGCAGATCCCCTACCCCGGCTACCCGCGGTGGGACGACCCTACCACTGACGACCTGTTCCAGCGAGCCGAGAGTGCCCGCACCATGGAGGAGAGAACTGAAATCTACCGCGAGGCGCAGCAGTACCTGATTGAAGAGGCCATCTTGCTGCCCCTGTGGGAGGAATACGACTACATCGCCGTGCGAGAGGAAGTCGAGGGGTTCAAGTGGCATCCCTGGTACGACTGCCGCCTTATGCACGGCGTCGCGGTGCGAAAAACTGACTGAGGTGGTGAGGGCGGGGGCCTGCCCCCGCCCGTCACTTCCGGCGGAGATGTTGTGATAGAGCGATGCACGTTTACGTCACCAGGCGGCTCTTACTCATGATTCCGGTGGCCCTGGCCGTGACCCTGCTGGTCTTCTTGATGCTCCACCTGGCCCCGGGAGATCCGGCGTATTTTCTGGCCGGTCCCCGCGCCACCCCGGAGCTGATCCGGCAGATCAGGACCCAGTACGGCCTGGACCTGCCCCTGCACCAGCAGTACTGGATGTTCCTCTCCGGCCTGCTGCGCGGGGACATGGGCTGGTCGATGACGCGCCACCAACCGGTGAGCGGGCTGGTGCGCGACGCCGTGCCCATAACCCTGGAGCTGGCGGCCGCGGGCACCCTGATCGCGGTGGCGATGGGGATTCCCCTGGGCATAGCCGCCGCCGTCCGCGCCGGCAGCTGGATAGACCAGGGCGTGATGGTGCTGGCCGTCACCGGGATCTCCATTCCCGCCTTCTGGACCGGCATCATGATGATGTACCTGTTCGGGGTGTACTGGGGCATACTGCCCACCTCCGGACACGGGACCCTCGCTCACCTGGTGATGCCGGCAATGGCCCAGGGGGCGATTAACGCCGCCCTGCTCAGCCGGGTGACCCGCTCGTCGATGCTGGAAGTGATAAGCCAGGACTACATCCGCACCGCCCGGGCCAAGGGCCTGACGGAGCGGGTGGTCATATACAAGCACGCCCTCAAGAACGCCATCATGCCCACCATCACCGTGCTGGGAATGCAGGTGGGCTACATCCTGGGTGGGGCGCTGGTGCTGGAAGTGGTCTTCGCCCGCCCGGGAATGGGGCGCCTGCTGGTCATGGGGATCTACCAGCGCGACTACGCGGTGGTGCAGATGATGCTGCTCGTCCTCGCGCTGGGAGTGATGGGAGCCAATTTCGCGGTGGACCTGATCTACGCCTATCTCAACCCGAAGATTCGCTTCAACTAGGGGGCTCAGCGGCTTGGACACGGAGAAGGGAAGAAGCAACTTCATCCGCAGGCTCTTGGGGCGTACCAGCGCGGTGATCGGGCTGGTGACGGTGCTGATCTTCGCCGTCGCCGCCATATTCGCCCCCTGGATCGCCCCCCATCACTACAGCTACCAGGACCGCGAGGCCCGGCCGCTGGAGCCGTCCAGCTCGAAGTACCTGCTGGGCACTGACGACCTGGCCCGCGACCTGCTCAGCCGGCTGATCTGGGGAGCCCGGGTCTCCTTTCTGGTCGGTCTCATCGCCGTGTCCGTCGGCTGCGCCATCGGGGTCACCCTGGGTTCGATAGCCGGCTACGCCGGCGGCACCGTGGACCGCCTCATCATGGCCCTGGTAGACGTGGCCTGGTCCTTCCCCACCCTCCTTCTGGCCATAGGCCTGACTGCCATAATGGAGCCGGGGCTCATCAGCTGCATGCTGGCGCTGGGCCTGGTCACCTGGCCCCAGTACGCCCGGGTGGTCCGGGGCGAGTTCCTGGTGAAGAAGCAGACAGATTTCGTGGAGTCGGCCCGCAGCCTGGGGGCCAGCGACCTGCGCATAATCGTGCGGCACATCCTCCCCCACACCATTCCCCCGCTCATAGTCATCGCCACCCTGGGAATGGGCAGCGCGATCCTGGTGGAGGCGGCCCTGAGCTACCTGGGCCTGGGAGTGCAGCCTCCCCTGCCCAGCTGGGGACTGATAATCAGCCGGGGGAGGAACTACCTGTATGCGAAGCCCCTGATGTCCTTTTCCGCCGGGGCGTGCATCATGCTGCTGGTGCTGGGATTCAACCTGCTGGGTGACGGCCTGCGCGACGCCATAGACCCCTTCACGCAGGACTCCTGACGTTCGGGAGAGGTGCGTGAAGATGCAGGTGACGACCGTTTCAGGAAAGGAAGATGTCGATGTCCATAAGACCCCTGGCGCCGCCCGATGACTTCCCGGCGCTCAGCGACTACCTGTACTTCGACGCCGCCTCCATAGCCATAATGCCCAGGCGGTGCCGGAGGGACATGATGGATTTCACCGACAGCATACTGCACGTGGGCACGGTCAGCCTGGACGAGGAAACCGAGACGGAGGCGCTGGAGATGCCCAGGCGACAGGCGGCAAGCCTCCTGGGCGCCGACGTCGGCAACATCGCCATCACCAGCAGCGCCACCGAGGGCCTGTGCCAGCTGGCCTGGGGAATCCGGCCCCGGGGCAACGTGGTCAGCCTGGACATGGAGTTTCCCAGCGTCACCTATCCCTGGTACCGCATCGCGCAGGAGACCGGGGCCGAGGTCCGCCTGGTGCCCGCCATCGACCGTCAACCCTCCATGGAGGCCATCGCCGATCGCATAGACTCCGACACCGAGGTGGTGTGCATCAGCCACGTCCAGTATGCCACCGGCTACCGGGTCGACCTGGAGGAGCTGGCGAAGATATGCCGCGAAAACGGGACCCTGCTGATAGTCGACGCCACCCAGTCGGCCGGGGTGGTGCCCATCGACGTGGCCCGCTCGGGCGTGGACGCCCTGGTGTCCGCCTCCTACAAGTGGCTGTGCGGGCCCTTCGGCGCGGCAGTGCTGTACGTCTCGCCGCAGCTGATGAGGTCCATTGAGCCGGCGTTCGTGGGCTGGCGCAGCAAGACCGACCCCTTTGAGTTCGATGCCGTCAACTTCGACTACCACAGTGATGCGCGCAGGTACGAGTTCTCCACCATGAGCTACACCGCCGCCTACGGGCTGGGCAAGTCCATCAACTACATCCTCGACCTGGGCGTGCAGCGGATCATGGAACACGGGATGGCCCTGGCCGGCCAGCTGGAGGAGGGACTGCGGCAGCTGGACGCCGAGGTGATGCGGCCGGCGCCAGAGGAGGCCAGCCCCATCGTGACCGCCCGGTTCCCCGGCCTGGACAGCCGCCAGGTGGCACGGGAGCTGGAGAGACGGCGGGTGATCATCTCGCACCGCTTCGGGGCCATCCGCTTCTCGCCCCACTTCTACAACAGCAGCGAGGACGTGGATAGGGTGCTCGAGGTGGTGGGCTCCATCAAGCGGAGGTGACCGGGCACATGCGGGGGCCGCGCGTCGCCCCGGGACTCATCTCGCTGTTGACAACGCGAAAGGAGACTGATCATGCCACAGGATACGTCACTGAGGACAAGAGAGCACTTCCCCGCCCTGCAGCAGTACGTCTATCTCAACGCCGCCTCCATCGCCATGGTGCCCGCACCGGTCAGGCAGAAGCAGGAGGAGTACGAAAGGGAGATCGGCTCCGTCGGCACGGTTAGCCTCGACGAGGAGGCCGAGTCCCGCGCCACGGACCTGCCGCGACGGCTGCTGGCCGACCTGTTCGGGACCGAGGAGAGCCGCATCGCCCTGGTGAGCAACGCCACCGAGGCCCTCTCCCACCTCGCCTGGGGAATCAGGCCCCAGAGGGGCACAAACGTCGTCGTCATCGACCTGGACTTTCCCAGCACCGTGTACCCGTGGATGAGGGCGGCGCAGGACACGGGCGCCGAGGTGCGCCTGGTCCGCGCCATGGAGGATCCCCGGTCCCTGTGCATCGAGGATATAGCCGCGGCGGTGGACGACGACACCACGGCCGTGTGCATAAGCGAGGTTCAGTACGCCACCGGTCACCGGTTCGACCTCGGGCTGCTGGCTGAACTGGCACATGACGCCGGCGCACTGTGCATCGTGGACGGAACCCAGTCCGCGGGGGTAGTGCCGGTCGACGTGGAGGAATCGGACGTGGATGCCTTCGTCGCCTCCGGCTACAAGTGGCTCTGCGCTCCCTTCGGGGCGGCCGCCATGTATGTGCACCCCAGGCTCATGGGAAGCATCGACCCGCCCATCGCCGGCTGGCGCAGCACCAGGGACATCTTCGCCTTCGACGCCACCAGGCTGGACTTCATCGACGACGCCCGCAAGTTTCACGCCGGCACGCCCAGCTACGGCGCGATGTTCGCCCTGGGCGAGATAGCCAGATACCTGCTGGACCTGGGGGTGGATACGGTATTCGAGCACGTTCTCTCTCTGAC
>JAWOBW010000291.1:0-3121 GCA_046484105.1 Bacillota bacterium | reverse complement strand
CCCACCCGGGTGAGGGGGGCATCCCAGCCGCCTCTCTCGATGCGGTCCTCGTCGTCTCCCAGGGATCGGCCGTGATGGATCAGCATAGTTCCATGGCTATCCCTCCAATCTGGAGTGCCTGGGGATGCTATCATCTAGTCTCATTTGTTGGCAAGATGGTTCTTTCGGCATGAAGGGGCCTTCTATGCGGCGAATGCACATGTTGTGGCTCTGGCCGCGCGGGCATCCAGTGTCAGAAGTCCCCTCGGCTGCGCACGCCATCGGGGTGAGGACCGGGTGCGCAAGGTGTTGTGTTCCCCAGCAGGGATGGGCGCCCCTGCTGGGGAAGGTAAGGTGGTGAGCATTCCGGGCCGTCGTGCCCGCAGCAATTGGGGAAGGGGTTGGCAGCATGAAAGAAGAGAGGCCTTCAAGGCAGGAGTCGATGACGGAATACCTCGCGGCCAGACCGATAGTCCGCCGGGGCCTGGCCTTCCTGGAGAATTGCGAGGACGAGTACGTGGAGCTCATCACCAACATCACCGAGATTCCGGCGCCGAGTCACGACGAATTCGAACGCGGCCGCTTCGTCAGGCAGAAGATGGAGGAGTTCGGCTTTCCTGTGACGCAAACTGACAGCGCGGGCAACGTGCTGGGTATGCTCCCGGGCGAGGACCCGAGCCGGGTGATTGTCAGTATGGCGCACATGGATACGGTGTTCTCCCGGGATGTTGACGTTTCCGTGCGCAGGAGCGGCAACAGGTTGGCCGGACCCGGCGTGAGCGACAACTCGGCGTCGGTGGCCTGCATGCTCCTGTTGGGTAAGATCCTGGTTGAACACCTTCCCCTGTCTCATCCCGTCATCTTCATCGGCAACGTCGGTGAGGAGGGCCTGGGTGATCTGAAGGGTGCCAGGTACTTCTGCGATCATGTGGAGGAGTACGATTTCGACGGTTTCAGGCTGAACCCCGATGACCTGGTCTTTCTCAACATCGACGGTAGCTGGGGAAATCTGACCCACATGGGCGTGGGTAGCCGGCGTATGCGGATAGAGTTCACCGGTGAGGGCGGGCACAGCTGGGGGGCCTTCGGCTGCAGCAGTGCCATCCACGGACTGGGCACCGCTATCGCCAATATTGCCCGCATTGATGTGCCATCCGACCCCAGGACCACGTACAACGTGGGCGTGATATCCGGCGGGATATCGGTCAACTCCATTGCTCAGCAGGCTGACATGCTGCTGGACATGCGATCTGTGAGCCAGGATGAGCTGGACAGATTGGAACAGAAGGTCTTTGCTGGACTGGACAGGGCGGCACGGGAGACAGATACCCGGTACACCAGCGAGGTGGTCGGGGATCGACCCACCGGAAGCATACCGGAGACGTCTGATCTGGTTCAGGGGCTCCTGAAGCTGGGGCGTGAACAGGGCTGTGAGCTGGCTCTGAGGGCCGGCAGTACCGACTCAAACATACCCCTGGCCATGGGCTGGCCGGCTGTGACCATGGGCTTCAAGAGGTCGGAAAACGGTCACCGGGTGAACGAGTTCCTCTACATCGACTCTCTGGTGCCGGGCATCAGGTTCGCCCTCCTGTGTTTCGTCGGGTTGCTGTACGACCTGTATTGAACCGACCCCCGGCCCAGCACCTGTGGCCGCGGAGCAGCTCATTGCGCATGTCGATCAACGGGATGGCGGGGGCGGGGTTGCTGAGGCCGCAGGTGAGAAGGTGATGATCCGGGTGAGGGGACGGACAGCTCCCACCGAGCCTGAGCTGTCCGTCCATCTACGGTCGACCGGCAGGTGGGCGGCGGTGAGTGCTCTGTCGATGCAGGATTACGCGCCGCACAGCTTCGCGATGGTCTCCGCCATCACCTCTGCTCCCTCGATTATGCTGGACATGAGCACGTATTCGACGGCCGCGTGCGCGCCGGCTCCGTCCGGTCCGAAAATGACCGTGGGGATGCCTGCTTCACCCAGAAGGGCGGAATCGAGCCAGCCGCTGGATCCCGCGTACTCGGGTTCTCGTCCGGTCGTTTTTCGGTAGGAACTCGCGAGGGCGCGGACGACGGGGTCGGAAGAATCGACCTCATAGCCGTCGCGGGTGAAGTCCAGCGAGATCTGGTAGCGGAAATCGGGATGGCGTCTCTTCAGCTGCGAACAGATTCCCTCGAGCTCCTCCATCACCACCTCGGGATTCTCGCCGGGGAGTGTGCGTCGTTCCAGTCGAAGCATGCAGTAGTCCGGATACGTGCTCAGTTCCCTTCCGCCCTCGATCAGGGATGCGTGAACCGAAGCCGGCCCCACCAGGGGATGGCCAACTGCCTCGAGGTGATGCCGGTTTAGCCTGTCCAGCTCAACCAGGAACCGTCCCATATGCGCTATCGCGTCCACGCCGGTCCGGTAGTCGCTTCCGTGAGATGCGCATCCGAAGACCTCCACAGTGGCCCAGGCGAAGCCCTTGTGGGCCAGGTGCAGCTTGAGGGCCGTCGGTTCCATCACGACTGCGGCATCGGCCTGGTAGCGAAGCACCACATCTTCTGTGCCCGCACTGGCATACTCCTCGTCCGCGACCCCGGTGAATATCACCGAACGCCTGAGCCTGCGGCCGGAACGCCTCACTGCGGCCATGGCCAGGAGTCCCATCACCAGCCCGCCCTTCATGTCCAGGCTACCGCGGCCGTACATTCTGTCGTCCTCGCACCTGGGGCTCAGTGGATCACCCTCCATTCCCGCCGTACCCACGGTATCCAGGTGTCCATTCAACATGAGACCATGTCGGGCGGTGAAGGGATCCCGGACCCAGCCGACGGAGGCAGGAAGTATGCCGATGACATTCGGTCGTCCCTCACAGGCGTTGTCCAGGCGCGCTGGAATGCGCAAGGCCTTCATGTACCGGAGTGTGTACTCTGCCACGGCCCTCTCTCCCGCACCTCCCGCAGTGAGACAGGGGTTGGTCGAGTCTAGGGTGATGAGGTCCTCCAGCAGCTTTTGGGCCTCTTCCTGGTCAATTTCAAACACTGCGCACCACACTCCCTTCACGATCTTCCTTCGCCCCCGCCGGCGGCAATCCCTTGCGGCAAAGATCACGCCTGTCGAATGACCATGGCTGCTCAGGGCTGAACCGGCAGGACGGGGGCAGTCCGG
>JAWOBW010000266.1:0-3882 GCA_046484105.1 Bacillota bacterium | reverse complement strand
CTGCGGAGGCAGGTGGAGCTGCTCGACCTGTTGAGGGAGCTGACAGATGATGGCGTGGGCATGGTGGTAATAAGCCACGATCACAGGTTCGTGGCCCGGTGTGCCACCAGGGTTGTCGAACTGGTCGGAGGTGAGATCGTCAGTGACTCGGGCTGAGCGGGGTTTTGCCTTCGATCCCAGGACCAAACTGGTGCTGGTCATGTGTATCTCGAGCCTGGCGGTGATCCTGCAGGACGTGCTTCTGATGTCTTTCATCACCCTGCTGGCCGTCGTCCTGTCCCTTTTCTTCGGCAGTGCTCTGGTGAAGGGGTTGAAGAGATTCCGCGCCTTTGCCTGGATATTCGTCCTGATGGTCGTGGTCCAGAGTGTGTTCACCTCCGGCGGCAGCGAGATTTTCGGCCTGGGCGGGATCACTCTGATCAGCACGCTGGGACTGCACCGGGGTGCCACCGTGGTGCTGAGGATTCTCATCATCGTCGCCTCTGCCGGGATCATGACCACGTGCAGTTCCAGGGACATCATGCAGGGGCTTTCGCAGTGGAGGATCCCCTACGAGCTGGTGTTCATGGTGGCCGTGGCCATACGTTTTCTGCCCCTCCTGCGGGAGGAGGCGGTTGACATTCTGACTGCCGTCCAGCTGCGGGGACTGGAACTGGACCGGATTCCGGTTAGGCAACGGCTCAGGGTGTACTCGTATCTTTTGATGCCCATGATTTCCAGTGTGCTGGGCAAGTCGCAGGAGCTGGCCCTGGCGGTGGAGATGAGGGGATTTCGCGCCCACCCGCAAAGGACCTCGTACCGGGTGCTGAAGCCCGGCGGGTGGGACTACGCGCTCTCCGCCCTGGCTCTTCTGCTGACGGGGATATTCATATGGTGGATCTACTGCGTCAGGTGAGGGGTGTTGAGCATGAGGGTGTTTTCCGTGGTCGGGATCACCAAGTCCGGCAAGACCACGACCATTGAGAATCTCATAAGGGAGCTGAAGAGGAGGCGGTATTCCGTCGGTTCGGTCAAGGACATACACTTCGAGGAGTTTGCCATCGACACCGAGGGGACGAACACCCACCGCCACTGGCAGGCGGGGGCGGAGCTGGTGACGGCCAGGGGACTGTATGAGACAGATGTCCTGCACAAGACGAAGCTGCCGGTGAAGGAGATCCTCAGCTTCTATGATCACGACTTCGTGATTCTCGAGGGGGTGGAGGACTACTGCGTCCCGGTGATCATCACCGCTCACACGGTGGAGGAGATTGACGGAAGGTTGGATGACAGGGTGTTCGCCATCTCCGGCCGAATATCGGCCGACATGAGCGAGTACTGGGGGCTTCCGGTGATGGACGCCCGGAGTGATTGCGAGGCGCTGGTGGACCTGATCGAGGAGAAGGTGTTTCCCGTCCTTCCCAACCTGCCCGAGGAGTGCTGCGGCGCCTGCGGCACCTCGTGCGCCGAGATGACCGGTGCGATACTGCGGGGTGAGCGCGGGAGGTCAGACTGCGTTGTGGAGGGAGACGAGGTGGAGCTGTATGTGGGGGGCAGGAAGATCGACATGGTTCCCTTTGTCCAGGCCCTGCTCCGCAATGCCGTCGAGGGTGTGGCCAGGGAGCTGGACGGGTACCGGGAGAATGCTCGCCTGGAAGTGAGGATCAATGATCGCGCTTCCCGGTGACGCGATGCGGGTCCTGGGCATTGCAGAGTACCGGGTCCTGGGGCGGCTGTATAGCAGGCGGAATGAGGTCTGGAAGATCAGCGCCTCGGGGGAAGGGGGAGAGAATCGACGTCTTGTGGCCAAGCGGTTTGGCGACCGGGCGCTGTGCGAGCGGGAGGCCGGCCTGCTTCTGGTCCTGGGACGGGAGGGCGCCCCGGTGCCGCGGTTGCTCTATCACCGGGGCACGCTCATTCTCACCGAGTACATAGAGGGCCCCACCCTGGTTGATGTCCTCTTCCGTGAGACCTTTGTCCCGGTCTTGTTGGTCGATGCGCTGGAGGTGCTGTACCGGGGACTGCGGCAGATAGAACCAGCCCTGGTTCTGCAGGATATGAACCTGCGCAACTTCATCCTGGACAGAGAGCAGAACCGGGTCTTCCGGGTGGATCTGGAGTCGGCCGCTGCCGGGTCTGTGGCGGAGGACTTGGGCAAACTCTGTGCCTTCTGCCTGACCTACGATCCACCCTTCACCGATGACAGGATGCGCACCACCCGCGGCCTCTTCGGTCACCTGGTATCCAGGTTTGAGGTATCCAGGGCCCGGGTCACTGAAGAAATCCTGCGCGAATTTCTGCGCATGGAGGACCGCAGGGGGATCGCCGTGCCGGACGAGGTCAGGCTGGCCGTGACCGCCTGGTGACTTTGCCGCATCATCCCTCCACGTGATTCCACCTCCAGATCTGGCACCGAGCCTCCTCACTGGCATCGGAGGAAGCGGAGCACCTGCCGGGACATTCACGAGTCTCCGGCGCGGGTGATCCTCCACAGGACGCCGGTCTCGGGAATGGCGTTCGGTGACATGTCGGTGAATTCCATGACTCCGAAGTCCAGCACGTACAGGTCGGTTCCATCTGGGCCGGGCTTCACATCGATGACCCGCTTAAATCCCCCTTCAGCGCGGCCGTATCTGGGCCTGTCGTGGTTCCGGATGAACCATTCCCAGTCGCCTGTTTCCCGGCTCACCCGCAGTATGCCCGTGGGAACGGCCTCATCGAGATCCTCGGTCAGCGGTTGGGCGTCGCCGAATATGGCGACCAACAGGCCATCGGCATCGAACCCCGTCGGTGCCTCACACAGCTTCATTGGCGAGTAGTGGGGCGGGAGACTGGCCAGGGGAGGTTCGGGCTTTGGGGCATCGGCGATCAACGGGTTGAGGTTGATGCCGCGGTCAGAGGAGAACTGCCGATCCGTGAGTGGTATGGTACCAGCATAATCCGGCCAGCCGTACCATGCTCCCTCCCGGATCTCGACCACCCAGTCCGGCGAACCTCGCACCGCGCGCACGCCGCGGTCGTCGTACCCGAGGTTGGTGGCATACATGGCTCCATCATCTGTGATCGCGAGTCCGTAGGGGTTCCGCAGACCGTCAGCGTGGACGGTCAATGTGCCGTCGCCGGCCAGGCTGTGAATGGCGGCGCTCGCCGGTATCGTGGCCTCTACGGTTTCGCCTTCTCCTCGCGTGGTGCCGAAAGGCGCAAAGGCGCCGGTGGATTTCTCATCCTGCGGGTCCGGCGACTTCAGATCCAGCGCCGGGTAGTTCTCCCCGGTCAGGGTGAATTCCCGGGAGGGTTGATCACAGAAGTCGGGATACCGGTCAGCCCACGCGTACACGAAGTTGTCAGAGCCGACCACTGCAGCGTTGGTGGCGGCACCCACGGTGAAGTAGAGCGTTCCGTCGGGATCGAAGAGCAGGTCATTGTTCTGGTGATCTCCCAGTGCCGGTATATTGGTGACGAGGTTTTCCCTTTGATCGGTGAGTAAATTGACCCGGGTGATCTTCCCCAGGTGAGATACGTACAGCTCATCCTCCCTGAGCTCCAGGCCGTTCAGTGGGCCCTCGAATCCCCTGGCTACCTCAGACACCTCACCCTCTGAAGACACCGACAGGACTTTCGCCTCTGTCGTCTTCGGACCGTAAGTGAACCCTGATTCCCCCACGTATACGGTCCCGTCCTCTGCCACGGCGATGCTCGTCGGGTAAGTGAACCCCTTTGCCACCACCTCCGCCTGGTACCCGTCGGGCAGCTGCAGTGCGCGCGGGTCGGTGCTGGTCGCCATTCGCAGCATGATCGGCACTGCCGCGATGGACAGAAGCAGCAGTACAGCAGCAGAGTAGGTGGTCATGCGACCCTGCTTCAGTGATGTCCTGCCGTAAACCAGGCCGGTCAGTGCCCCGT
>JAWOBW010000107.1:0-3772 GCA_046484105.1 Bacillota bacterium | reverse complement strand
CCGGTCGCGAAGAGATCTCGAAATCGGGACGAATCGGGTTCGGGTTGTGCGGACGCGGATCGGCAGGCGGCTGCGAGGTGGCGCCCGTCGTGTCCTCCCGCGGGGACCGCCCGGCAGCGAACCGGCTTGACTGGTCGAAGGACGGGAGGGATTGCATTGCCATTCGTCATTACAGATGAACAGGTGGCCTCGACATTGACCTGGGATCTCAGCCTGGAGTCGGCCCGGGATGTCTTCCGGGAGCAGGCGGCAGGGCGGGTCCTGCTCACGGATCCACGGGTGAAGAAACTGTCATTTCCGGGTGCGGGCGGCGGGTATCGCGTCAAGGGCGCCGTTCTGACCGGGATGGGGGTGGCCGGTCTGCGCGCGGCCCGGACCGTGATCCTCAGCAGTTGGCCGGAGATGGAGTTCATAGGCGCAGTTGAGGAGAGGACTGGATATGCCCGCAGGGTTGGTGCCGTGACGGCGGTAGCGCTGGAAGCGCTGGACCGGGAGACCTTTTCCTCAGTGTGCCTGTTCGGGGCCGGGCGCCTCGCCCGCACCACCCTGGGGGCTCTGGCCCACAGGTACCGGCTGGGTCAGGTGACGGTGCTGTCGCGACGGCTCGAGACCCGCGAAAAGCTGGCCGCTCAATTTCGCCTGCGGGGGCTCAATGTGTGCCCCGGCGCAGATCCAGAGGCCGCGGTCCGCCAGGCAGACCTGATAATCACAATGACCTCTGCTGACGAGGTTCTGGTGCGGGATGAATGGGTTGGGGAGTCCGCGGTTGTGGTCTCCACCGGTGGCGGGCAGGAGCTGGATTTTGCCCTGCTGGAACGGGCGGGAGGCCTGTACGTTGATGACCTGGAGGGGTGCCTGGAGTCAGGAGACCTCAGCCGGGCGCGGGAAGCGGGGTGCTACCGCCGGGAATGGGTGGACGGCACCCTGGCTGGGCTGTTGTGTGATCCGGGGGCTGGCGTCCAGGGGGGACCGATTGTTTTCATCCCCAGGGGGATGGCGGCGATGGACGTGTTGCAGGCCTACAGAGTCGCCCTGCAGCTGCTCTGATCCCGTACGGGGCGTTGCGCAAGAGGTATCCGGGGGGGCGATGGAGAAATCCTCCCCAGAGATGGCGATAGAAGAGTCGTTCTGTCGACGTTCGTCGTGTGGTGTGGGATTTTCGCCAATGCTCAGTTTCCCCGGCCGCAGCGCAGGGCAGTAAGTGATGTGAGAGGAGATGATGAACGATAGCCCGGAGACGCAACGAGCGAGACGTGCGCAGTCGGTCACCGAAAGTCAGTGCGACAGTGGTGCTCGCCGTGATTCTCACAGTCAGTGTGCTGGCGAACATATATCTCGTGGTCGAAATGCGATCCCGCGCCGAGGCATCGGCCCGGGCCGAGGCCTTTGCCCTGTATTTCGCCGGGTCGAGGCTGGAGACGGCGGCCAAGCATCTCGAGAGGGCCGCCGAGGTCGAGAGTGAGCAGGATTTCAACATGGAGATCATGATGGCAGACCACGGAATCTTCGTGGCCAATCAGTTCATGCAGGTGCTCCGCCTGGACATGCCGGATGAGGAGATGTATTTCATCTCGGATCTGTTCGAGGCCATGTTCCGGGCCCTGCGGGACCTGATGGAGAGAAATGATCAACAGATACGCGAGAATCTCCTGCACACCGCCAGAGACACCGGCAAGGTCGTTCGCGATATATCATCGGAGATGCGGGATGAGGGCAGCTCGGGTGGAGCGGCCCGATCCCTGTACACGAAGATGACCACTCAGATAGAGGAGAGCCTGCGCGCCGGGGACGCGTGGCATATGTTAGTGGACTACGTTCCGTATCTTGAGGATGTTCGACGCTGACAGCGGCGCTGCCGTCCTCTCACCGGGGCCGGCGGATTCCTGGTCAGGCCGCCGGGCGCACCGGCCCCGGGCGGCCGCAACCTGTGTTGCATCCAACTCTCCGACACTTCCTCTCATGATGCGATGCTGCCGTCGGTCACGAAGTCTGAACCGCCAACCGTACCCCACGGGAAAACCTGCCCGGCACTGACTGCGGCTGCCGATCGGGGTTTTCCGACCGCGTCGTTCCAACTGGCGGCGAGGCTTTCCGGCGTTTCGGGAGCACAGGCCCCTGGCCGGCGTGTCCGCCGGGACCTGGAGGAGACCTTTGCTGAAGGAACGCGAGAGACCGATGGAGAAGCATTGCACACGCCGGCGGCGAGGACCACCCTCACAGATGCGAGCGGGTTTCACTGTGCGAAAGGAGATGCCGATGTATCAGAGACGATGCGAGCGGGCGCAGGCGATCATGGAGGAGAGGGGTGCCGACTGGCTCTTTGTCTCACTGTCCTCGGACATGGTCTACCTGACGGGGATAAACCGACACGCGAGTGAGAGGTTGACTCTCTTCATGCTGCCGCAACAGGGACGGGCCAGGATGATAATCCCGGCTTTCGAAGCGGTGAAGCTGGAAGTTGAGGGACACGATGTCTTCTATGACGTCCTGACCTGGGAGGAAACAGATGATCCAGTAGACCACGTGGTCAGGGCGGTCGAGCCCCGGGCCACAGTGGCGGTGGGTGAGCAGATGTGGAGTGGCTTCTTGATCCGCATTCAGAAGATGCTTCCGGAAGTGAACTACGTGTCTGCCGGTGATATCCTCGTACCCCTGCGCATCAGGAAGGATGAGGCGGAGATAGCTGCCCTGCAGACGGTCGGCCGGCTCATGGACCGGGTGTTCGATGATGTGCGCGCTTTGGAGTTTGCCGGTCGCACGGAGATGGAGGTGGGGGCAGATGTGTTCGACATCGTGCGCAGAAACGGCCTGAACCCGACGCGGGCAGGAGGGGTCTCTTCGGGACCCAACTCCGCCTCCCCTCATCACTCCAGCGGAGAGCGCACGATTGAGGAGGGGGATGCGATCTGGATTGAACTGGGCCAGGGGGGCGGCTATGCCAACTATGCCGCCGACATGACCAGGGCCTTTCACGTCGGCGAGCCCTCGCAGAAGTACCTCGAGGCGTACCGTGCAGTTCAGGATGGCTTCGAGGCCGCCTTTGACGCGGTCAGGCCGGGCATCCCCTGTCAGGATGTCGACCGGGCCGCCAGAAAGGTCATCTCAGATGCGGGCTTCGGCGATTACTTCATCCACAGGGTTGGCCACGGCCTGGGCATCGACGGGCACGAGCCCCCCTGGATGGTGGAGGGAAACACGGATCCGGTCGAGACCGGGATGGTGTTTAGCATTGAGCCTGGCGTATACATACCCGGGGAGTTTGGCATCAGGATTGAAGACATCGTCTTCGTCACTGATGACGGGGCCCAGAGTATATACACCGCCACCCGGGATTGTGTGATTGTGCAATAGCCGCGTGTGAAGATATGCCCGGCCTCCTGTGACCTGAGACTCGGCTGGAATCATCATCTCTCGGGCACAGTGCCCAGCCTGCGGCCGGAAAGGTGTGCCGCGGAGGCAAAAGGCAGCTGTCGCATGGGGGGCGCGTCAGTGACAGACGTTTGCCCCCATGCACACGGGGACGGTGTGGAGTCAGCCGACAGTCGGTCTCCCGAATACCGTGCCTGGGTCTGACAGGATGTGATGGGCCTTGAAGCAGAAGGGGGAGCTCTCTTCCCTCGGTGAAATTGGTCTGTTCTTCATTCCTCTGGCTCTCAGCGGTCTCATGCTGTCTGCGGGGCAGCCGATTGTGCATGCCGGCCTGGCCAGGATGGAGTCCCCCGAGCTCATCCTGGCAGCTTACGGGATGGCCTTCTACGCGGCTGTTCTGCTC
>JAWOBW010000105.1:0-6108 GCA_046484105.1 Bacillota bacterium | reverse complement strand
CCCACCATCCGCGACTGGACGGGATGACGTACGGATTCATTGAAAACGCCGTCAACGGGGAAAGGGTCATTGGCCACGGCGGGAACACCTTCCTGTTCAACACCGGCCTGTACCTTCTGCCCGAACACCGGATCGGGCTGTTCGTGTCGTACAGCGGGGGCGTGGGAACGGAGCGAGAGGTTCTCTTTCAGGCGTTCATGGATCGATACTATCCCGCGCCACAGATGACGGAATTGGAGCCCCCCTCGGGCTCAGTCGAGCGAGCGGCTGATTACGTGGGCGAGTATCATCCCAACCGGAGCAGCTTCACCACCGCCGAACGGCTCCTGTCCCTCATGCAGGCGTCGCGGATCAGCGTGACCGAAGACGGTCATCTGGTGGCCAATATGTACGGGGAGACCATGCAGTTCATCGAGGTGGAACCCGGCGTCTACCGAAATAGGATGACCGACGGCGCGCAGATCGTCAGCACCCTGGTCTTTGACACCGACGTCGGGGGCCGGACCATGCTCTTTCACGACGGTTCCCTGAATCCCATGACCCAGTCCAGGGCACCGTGGTATGGCACCGGCCGCCTGGCCGGGATGCTGGTGACTTCGGCACTGCTCATGTTGTCCGGGACCGCCGTCGGCTGGACGACCGCCCCGGCAGCGCGGTTGCTCAGGGGACACAGGGAGCCGGTGCACTGGCCGACGTTTGCCGCACGGGCCTCTGCCGGGCTGCTGGCCGCCGCGGCGCTGGTCCTCCTGGTTGGCCTGGTCGTCGAGTTCGGCGACATCCATCCCGCCTACGGCGTGCCGCGGGTGGTCCTGGGAGACGTGGACAGACTGCAGCGTCTTCTGATGATACCTCCAGTGATGGCCCTGCTCAACGGCGTCACAGTCGTCTTCTCGGTGCTGGCCTGGCATCGGGGATACTGGACCGCGGCGGCGCGGGTCCACTACACCCTGGTGACACTGTCCGGGCTCGGCCTGATCTGGGTGCTGAGGCTGGGCCGGTTGCTGTAGGTCACCGCGCGGTGAGGCGAAGATGGCCGGCCGGGTGCCGGCAATGCAGCGGTGATGCACCGGGAGCGGAGGAGCGGGAGAGGTCTGGGCGCGTCCTCACAGATGCCCCTCTTCCCTCAGTTCCCTGAGCGCGCTCTTCACTGCCAGTTTCACCACGAAATACAGCACCAGGGCGGGAACTGCCAGGTACAGGGGGAACAGCAGGAGCGCAATGCCACCCATCATGATCGGCCTCCTTTCGCGCAGCTGTACAGATAGGATAGGGTTCAGCGGAATTCCCGGGGCAGACTCCACATCTCATTTTATCAGACCCCCAGGCCCGGCGGCAGAGGTGTGTCCCGGGCCGGGCGGAATGAGCCGGGCCCGGTGGACGCAGAGAGCCCAGGCAGGGCGCGGGGTGGGGCGCCGGGCTGAATTCGGGGCATCGAGCTTCCCCTGACACATATAATCTACTGACATGCACATCTGGGACATTGGAGGTGGGCCGTGCGCTGGTCTGAGATCGGTGACAGAGAGATGATAGACATCAGCAACGGTGCCCGGCTGGGACGGCTGGACCAGGCGGACATGATAATCGACCCCGAGACGGGAGAGATTGTGGAGCTGCTGGTTGCCGGTTCTTCGGGTATTTTCGCCGGCTTCAAGAGAAGCCTGGAGACGCGGATTCCCTGGAGTGCGGTGCGACAGGTCGGCCCGCAGATTATCCTGGTGGACTGGGGGGCGAAGGAGGACAGGAGCGCATCGGGCGGTCTAAGCTTTCCTCGCGAATAGCTGTTCCCGCCCGGGGTGACACTACGGGTGAAGACAGCTATAAGGCGAGGAGGGTTAACGTGGCGGAACGAACAGTCGTGGGTGTTTTCAGTTCGAGAGACAATGCCGAGAGGGCAGTCGAGGAGCTGAGAAACCGGGGATGGGATCGGGACATTTCGATTCTCGCCCGGGAAGAGGGACGCCAGGGGCGCCAAGGTGGCGACCGCGGCCAGATGGAAAACCAGGATCTCAGTGAGGGCGTGGCCACCGGCGGCGTGCTCGGAGGCCTGGCCGGCCTGGCAGCCAGTGCCGGCCTGATGACGATCCCCGGTGTGGGCCCGGTGCTCGCAGCGGGTCCGATTGCCACCACCCTGACCGGTGTGGTGACCGGTGGTCTAGCCGGAGGGTTGGTCGACTATGGGATACCGGCAGAGGAGGGGCGTCAGTACGAGGAGGAGGTCAAGCGGGGTCGCATCCTCACCATGGTGCGGACCGAGGACAGGCGGGCGTCCGACGTGGAGAGGATACTCAGAGAGCGCGGTGCAGATCGAGTCAAAAGTCACTGATGTGAACTGGATTCGGGTGACCGGAAGCCGGCCGCGGCGCCGCCGGCTTCCGGCCGTTTCAGCTCACGGTTCTGGTGTCGTTTCCCTCATGCCCATCAACATAATATAATGGGTGCATGTGGAATGATTGTGGAGGTGAGAGTTTGACAGCGACACCGGATCACAGCAGAAATGACGCGACGGTTCGCCTCATCCCCCTGGGGGGTATGGGAGAGATCGGCAAGAACATGTGCATCTGGGAGTGCGATGACGAGGCAATCGTCGTGGATGCCGGCCTGGCATTCCCGGAGGAGGAGATGTTGGGGGTGGATATTGTGATTCCCGACATCGAGTATCTTCTGTCCATTCGGGACAAGGTCTCGGCCATCTTCATCACTCACGGGCACGAGGATCACATAGGAGCCCTTCCGTATGTATTGAGAGAGATGACAGTGCCTGTATACGGGCCGGGTCTGGCCCTGGGATTGACTCGTCGGAAGCTCGAGGAGTTTGGCATGAAACTGCCGGTGGGCTCAAAGCGGGTCAGGCCGCGCGACAAGATAAGAACGGAGCGCTTCGAGGTCCAGTTTTTCCGCGTCAATCACAGCATTGCGGACGCCATGGGACTGGCGGTAAGGACTCCCGTGGGACTCATGGTTCATTCCGGAGATTTCAAGTTTGACCACACACCCATAGACGGTGAGGTCACCGACTTCTTCACCCTCGCGCGTCTCGGCGATGAGGGCGTCAGGTGCCTGATATGCGACAGTACCAATGCGGAGCGCCCCGGATACACCGGCAGTGAACGCATGGTGGGGGAGGAGATGGAGGAGATCTTCGCCAACGCGGAGGGACGGGTTCTCTTTACCACCTTTGCCTCGAATATCCCCCGGTTGCAGCAGGTCATCAGCATGTCCAGCGCCCACGGGCGTAGGGTGGCCGTGGTGGGAAGGAGTATGAGAAACAGTCTCGAGGTGTCCCAGGAGATGGGATACCTGCAACTGCCTCCTGACACCATGATCGAGCCGGAGCAGATGCAGAACTACCCGCTAAACCAGCTGACCCTCATGATCACCGGAAGTCAGGGCGAGCCGATGAGCGCACTGACTCGCATGTCACGCGGGGATGACCGGAGGTTGAAGATACTGGAGGGCGACACTGTGGTGATCGCCGCCAATCCTGTCCCGGGCAATGAGAAGCTGGTCTATCGCACTATTGACAATCTATCGCGTCTGGGAGCCCGGGTCATCTACGGCGCCCAGTACGGGGTTCATGTCTCCGGACATGCCAGCAGGGAGGAGCTCAAGTTCCTGCTCAACCTGGTGCGGCCGGAGACGACCATACCGGTGCACGGGGAATACCGCCACATGAAGGCGTTCTTCGAACTGGCCCGGTCCCTCGGCATGGAGGAGGAGCACATACTCCTGGTCGACAACGGAGACGTGGTGGCGTTTTCCGGCGACTCGGCCGCGATCGTTGGCAGGATCACCTCCGGCAACGTGCTGGTGGACGGGCTGGGCGTCGGAGATGTGGGCAACGTGGTCCTGCGCGACCGCGAGCAGCTGTCCCAGGACGGGATTGTGATCGTGGTCATCTCCATCGATGCGGACACCGGTGAGGTCCTGGCCGGTCCCGAGGTGGTGACCCGGGGCTTCGTGTACGTGCGCGAGTCCGAGGAGCTCCTCGACGAGGCCATGTCCCGAGTCGCCTCCGCCCTGGAGCACACGGCGAAGAAGGGGATGACGGACCGGGGCAAGCTCAAGCGAGAGGTGCGCAGTGCCCTCAGCAGCTTCATATACGACAGGCTGCAGCGCCGGCCGATGATACTGCCGGTGATCATGGAGGTCTCGGAGTAGTGAGTCCGGATGCATTGAAACCTCCGGGTCCCGCTATACTAGGAAAGGTTGCTCATCAATAGCGGGGCAGGTGAAAGGGCTATGGACTCATCGACGAGAGAGCGGCAGCAGGAGGGCGGCTGGACGGCGGATCCGGACACGGTGGAGCCCGGTGTGCCGCAGCCGCAGCCGGATCAGTCCCCGTCGGAGGCGCAGACCATACAACAACTGGGTACCCCCGAGCTTCCCCAGGTGCCCAGCAATATTCACTGTCTGAACATAATTGGGCAGATAGAGGGGCATCTCATCCTGCCCTCGCAGAACAAGACCACCAAGTATGAACACGTGATACCGCAGCTGGTGGCAGTGCAGCAGAGCCCCGAGACGGAGGGGCTGCTGATCCTGCTCAACACGGTGGGGGGGGACGTGGAGGCGGGTCTGGCCATTGCGGAACTGATCGCGGGGGTGACCAAGCCCAAAGTCTCCGTGGTGCTGGGCGGCGGACACAGCATCGGCATCCCCATCGCAGTGGCGGCGGATCGCTCCTTCATCACCGAGAGTGCCACGATGACTGTTCACCCCATCCGTCTCTCGGGGCTGGTGCTGGGTGTGCCGCAGACCTATGAGTACCTGGAGAAGATGCAGGACCGGGTGGTGAAGTTCGTCGTCAGCCACTCTGGAATCAGCGAACAGAACTACCGGCGCCTGATGTTTCGCACCGGGGAGCTGGCCCGCGACATCGGCACGGTCCTGGTGGGCCGGGATGCGGTGGAGGAGGGAATGATCGACGAGGTGGGAAGCATGGGTGAGGCAGTTTCCTTCCTCCGGCAGATGATTGACCAGAGGCGGGACGAGGGTGGGACGGAGGAGTCCGGGGAGGTGAGAGACGATGCTCTGGACGATCTACCCCCCCGAGGTGGTATTCCGAACGGAGGAAGAACCGGCTCGAACTGAAGAGATCTCCGCGGGCGGCCGCATTTTCCTCGTGTCACGCACTGAGGGGGGCCTCGGGCGCATAGAGAGGCTCATTTCCTCCGACCCGGCCGATTATCTGAACCCGCACTGGCAGCCGGGACAGATTCTGATGCCCGTGGAATACAAGTAGATAATGCGGAGGGGGAGATGCCGTGCACTGGATTCGCCTGGTCGCCCTGGGTGTGGTTCAGGGTCTGACCGAGTTCATCCCGGTCAGCAGCTCGGGCCACCTGGTACTGCTGCAACAGATTCTCGGCCTCGAGTACGAGGGGATCACCCTGGAAATCGCCGTGCACCTGGGTACTCTGGCCGCCGTTCTGGCGGTGTACTGGCGGGACGCACTGAAGATCGGCGCCACCGTGGCCAGGGCGGGCTGGGGCATCACCAGGGGGAAGATGCGCTTTCGCGATGCGATCGCGGAACCCAGCTTCTACCTGGGGATGAGCCTGCTGGCGGCGTCGGCCCTCACCGCGATGATCGCCCTGCCCCTCAGCTCTCAGATTCGCGGCGCCTTCGGCAGCATCAGGCTGGTGGCGGCCGCCTGGCTCGTCACGGGAGTCATTCTGTACTGGACGCGCGGACGACGGCCCCGGGGCAGGCTGCCCAGCGTCGGCGGTACTCTCCTGATCGGGATCTTTCAGGCCCTGGCAGTCGTGCCGGGCATCTCCCGTTCTGGATCCACCATAGCCGCGGGACTCTATTCGGGTCTGTCCAGAGAGGAGGCCGCCCGCTATTCCTTTCTACTGAGTGTCATCGCCATACTGGGGGCGGGGGCGGTGGACATTCCGGCCGTTTTCTCACAGGCGACGGAGGCCGGGTTCTGGACGGATCTTTTCGTGGCCACCTGCGCGGCGGGGATCTCGGGGTTCTTCGCCCTTCGCTTTGTGATCCGAAAGGTGCTGCAGGGTCAGATGCACCGGTTTGCCCTCTATGTGTGGGCCCTGGCCGCCGCCGTGCTGGTGTGGACTGATTTCAGCCCCTGAGGCGGGAAGGAGG
>JAWOBW010000056.1:0-5656 GCA_046484105.1 Bacillota bacterium | reverse complement strand
GCCGGAGGCGGTCAGGGAGGCGGCCGGGATGGCCTCGCGTCGCGCCCGGGTGGTGGGGTTTCATCACGGGTTCTTCCCGGAAGATGAAGAACCGGCTCTCGTCGAGCACATCCGCAGCTGCGCCCCGGGCCTGATCCTGTCCGGCATGGGGATTCCCCGCGACCAGGCCTTCGCCGCCCGGTGGCGCGAGTGTCTCCCCCCGGGCGTTTGCCTGGCCGTGGGAGGCGGGCTGGACGTTCTCGCCGGGCGGGTGCGGCGGGCTCCCGAGGGGGTCCGGAGACTCGGGCTGGAGTGGCTGTATCGCCTGGCCGTCTCGCCCGGCAGGTGGCGGCGACAGCTGGCCCTGCCCCGCTTCGCGTGGAATGTCCTATGCCGTCGCATTCTGTTGTGATACCATTGTGCCACAAAGTCGTGGGAGGTGAGCGACTCGGGCCGAGATGCAACTTCTCCGCCTGGAGTCTGTACATGCGCACTTGTTCGCCGCTGACGGTTCATGACCTGTCTGAGATCGCCAGGAGAGCCACGTACATACGCTGCAAAGTCATAGAATCCATCGCTGAGGCGGGTTCAGGACATCCGGGAGGGTCGCTGTCGTGTGCGGATATCCTGGCCCTTTTGTTTTTCCGCGTCCTCTCCCTGGATCCCGAGAGGCCCGATTGGGAGGATCGGGACCGCTTCATCCTGGCCAAGGGACACGCCGCGCCCGCGCTGTATGCCGCCCTGGCCGCCCGGGGATTCTTCCCCGAGGCGGAGCTCAATGACCTGAGGAGGCTGGGAAGTATGCTCCAGGGGCACCCGGACATGCGGCGGACGCCCGGAGTCGAGGCCAGCACCGGATCCCTGGGACAGGGACTCTCCCTGGCGGTGGGCGCCGCCCTGGCCGGCAAGCTGGACGGGAAGGACTACGGAGTCTACGCCCTCCTGGGTGACGGGGAGCTGCAGGAGGGGCAGGTATGGGAGGCGGCCGCGGCTGCGTCCCACTACGGGCTGGACAACCTCATCGCCTTCGTGGATCACAACGGGCTGCAGATTGACGGCCGCGTTTCGGACATAATGTCGTGCCATCCGATGCCCGACCGGTGGAGGGCCTTCGGCTGGCACGTCTGGGAGGTGGACGGGCACGATCTGGAGCAGCTGTCTGAGGCGGTTGCCCGGGCGCAGGGTGCCGACGGTCCCGCGGTGCTGATTGCCCGCACGGTCAAGGGCAAGGGGGTTTCCTTCATGGAGGATCAGGTGTCGTGGCACGGAAAGGCCCCGTCGAGGGAACAGGCGCGTCGCGCCCTTCTGGAGCTGAGAGGGGGATCGGAGGATGAGTGATCTGGCCAACCTGCCCGCAGAGGCGACCCGCAGTGCCTACGGCCGTGTCCTGGTTCAGCTGGGCGAGGAGCGGGAGGACATAGTCGTGCTGGATGCGGATCTTTCCGGCTCCACCAGAACCTCCCAGTTCGCGGCTCGATTTCCGGAGCGATTCTTCAACATGGGAATTGCCGAGCAAAACATGATGAATGTGGCCGCGGGTCTGGCCCTGGGCGGCAAGATTCCCTTTGCCAGCACCTTCGCCATATTCGCGACGGGGCGAGCCTGGGAGCAGATTCGCAACTCTGTGGCCTATCCGCAGCTGCCGGTTCGGATCGTGGCCACCCACGCCGGGATAACTGTGGGGCCGGACGGGGCCTCTCACCAGGCCCTGGAGGACATCGCGTTGATGCGGGTCATCCCGGGCATGACGGTCATCGTCCCGGCCGATGCCCCGGAGACCGAGAGGGCGATCCGCGCGGTGGTGGACCTGGACGGCCCGGTATACGTGCGCCTGGGGCGGGCCGAGGTTCCGGTTCTGTCCGACGGCGGCGATTTCGTTCCGGGACGGGCCCGGGTGCTTCGCCCCGGCAAAGATGTGGCCCTCGTGGCCTGCGGGATCATGGTCTCCCGCGCCCTGGAGGCGGCGGAACGCCTCGAATCCGCGGGTGTCGACGCGCGGGTCATCAACCTCTCCACGATCAAGCCGCTGGACGTCGGGGTGCTGACCGCAGCGGCGGAAGAATGCGGGGCGGTGGTGACGGCCGAGGAGCACAGTGTGATCGGGGGGGCCGGCAGTGCAGTGGCGGAGCTGCTGGGCGAGGTCCATCCGGTTCCGGTACTGCGCGTCGGGGTGACGGACCGGTTCGGACAGTCGGGCGAGGCCGACGAGCTGCTGGAGGCCTACGGTCTGACTGCAGCTGCCATCGAGGAGGCGGCCCTGAGAGCTGTCAGGTGCAAAAGATAGTCATTCTGTTTCCAACAGAGAGAGGGCCAGGTCGTTATTGCGTTCGGCTCGCCGTCTGAGGCGGCCGGACGCAGTTTCTATCTGGTCTCGCCAGCGGTTCAGGTGGGGAAGAACCTCGCGGGTGAGAGTGCGCTCCAGCTGGTCGTACTCCATCCGGCCGACGTGTCCGGCGCAGGGGGCGCCGATTTCCGCCAGGAAGCCCTCGATCTTGGGGTCGTAGCTGAGACCGACGGGGGGAACTCCCACCGCGGTTGACAGTATTAGGGCGTGAAGTCGCATGCCCACGGTTAGCTGGGCCCGGGCCATGAGGGCGAGGGCAAGGGCCGGGCGCATGGCCCGGGCTATGACGGCAGAGGGGCAGTGGCTCAATGCCGCGGCCCTCTGACACACTGGCCCGTCCTGCTGGGGTTGCATGGCGTAGAAGACGGGATAGTAACCGTTGCGGTGCAGTAGGTCGGCACCCCGCGCGGCCAGTTGTGCGACCCGGCCGGTGGAGGTTCCCCAGGGCCGCAGTGATATGATGGCGGGCCTCGCCTCGACCGGGACACCGGCCTCCCTCAGCACCTGCCCGGCCTCCGCTTCGGGCGCCGGATTCAGGCAGAAGGCGGGATCAGCTGTCACTTCTATGGCCCGGGTGACTCCCAGATCACGGGCGAGCCGCAGCGAGTCCCGGTCCCGTAGGGTGACGCCCCGGGCCAGGCCCAGGCAGCGGCGGGCCAGCATTTTCCCGGTGCGGCTCCTCAGCGGCCCGAGTCCGTTGGCGTACAGCATGACCGGCGCACCCATCCAGTGGGCCAGGTGAATGAGAAGGGCGTAGTAGATGAGGGAGCGCAGGCTGGTCTCATCCTGCAGCAGTGTACCTCCCCCGCTGATGAACAGGTCAGCGCCCCGCAGGGTCCTGAGGATCTCTGCCGGGGAGAACCTGTCCACCGCCTCGACCCCGTGCATTGACGCCGTCCTGGCGGGATGGGCCGAGAGCACGGTCACTTCCAGGTTAGCCCTCTTCTTCAGACCTGTGAGCAGTCCCTGGAGGAGGGCCTCGTCTCCCGTGTTGCCGAAACCGAAGTAGCCGGAGACGACCACTTTCTGCGCCGGCGCGGGCGTTGCCGCTGGCCCACAGGTTATCTTTCGGTATATTGCCAGGTGCCGGTCGCGCATGGCCTTCAGGGAGAAATTGTGGCGCGCATGATCGAACAGGTTTCGTCCCAGAACCTGTCGCAGTTGCGTGCACCGGAGCAGTTTCTCGATGGCCCGGGCGAGGGCTTCGTGGTCGCCCACCGGGACCAGCAGGCCCGTCTGCCCGTCCGTCACCAGGTCGGGGACGCCTCCCACCGGGGTTGCCACCGCGGGCACCGCCCTGCGGGCTCCCTCCAGCAGGGCGTATGGGAAGCTCTCGCTCTCCGAGACCAGAGTGTTCACGTCAAAGATGGAGAGTGCCGCGTCCACGTCGTCTATGTGTCCGGTGAAGGTTACGCGGCTGTCCAGTCCCAGCTCTCGCACCTGGCGACGCAGATTGTCCGCCTCGTCTCCATCTCCCACGATTGCGAAGTGAACGTCGGGGCACCTGGGGGCCAAGAGGGCGGCTGCCCGCACGAACACGTCCTGTCGCTTGACCTTCGCCAGGCGGCCCACGGTGCCGACCACGCGGGCTTCGGGGGGGATGCCCCAGGCGCGCCGGTGCCGCTGTTCGTCCACGGTGGGCGGCGGTGAGAAGTCGAGGCCGTTGTATACGGTGAAGATGCGTTCGGGAGAGAACCTGCGCTCAATGAGCATGTCCCGGAATTGGTCGGTCACGGCCAGCAGGTAGTCGAAGGAGCGAAGGCTGAGGCTGTTGAGGGCGGTGTAGACTACGTGTTTGTAGAGGTTGTCCTCGAAGTCGCGGCGGTAGTCGCTGTGTATGGTGGTGACAGTCGGGATGGTGATGCGGCGCCGGATCAGGGCGGCGAGGAAATTCGCCCTGGCCCCGTGGCAGTGCAGCAGGTCCGCGTCGAACTCGTCGAGGAGATTTCTCAGCCTGGAGGCGACGCTGAGATCAGAGCGCCTCTTCTGTTCCAGCAACACGACGGGCAGGTCCATTTCCCGGGCATCGCGGTAGAATTCCCCCGGGGTCAGGCAGACCAGTAGGACGGGGATCCTCTCTCCGAGTACCCGGACCAGGAGCAGGACGTGGGTCCTGGCTCCCCCGGTATCTCCTCCGCTTATCAGGTGTACTACCCTCATGTTGACCTCCAGTTGCGGGTCCTGCCTACAAGTATACACCTATACACCAGCTGCGGCTCCTGGGAAGGTTGGTCAGGCGGGTCTGCCCCCTGCACATCGGGGCGAGAGCTGACGCTTGTTGTTCCCCGCACTGGCAGCAGACGACATACTCCGATCTGTCTGCATGTTCTTTTTACAAGAATGTTACAAGTGCAGGTATCGTGTAATTTTGCGTCGAAGCCTTTTCCCATGTTTCGTGACTAATCAGTGGTCGGGCTTCTGACCGATACATAATGACGGGCTCCTCTCAATACCGTGGGAGGGTGCTTGGTGTTTTGCTGTTGAGCGGACGACGGGAGATGGACCGGATATGATTGTCATGAGTCACATTACGAAAGAGTACGGAGATGTCGCGGCCCTCAACGACGTGACCTTTCACGTATCCCGGGGTGAGTTCGTGTTCCTCACCGGTCCGAGTGGAGCTGGCAAGTCCACTCTGATCAAGCTGCTGCACATGGAGGAGAGGCCCACCGACGGGACCATGATGGTGGGAGGGGTCAACCTCAACCGCCTGCCCCGGCGACACGTTCCCCGATTCAGACGCAATCTGGGTGTGGTCTTTCAGGACTACAAGCTGCTGTCCTCCAAGACGGTGTATCAGAATGTGGCCTTTGCCCTGGAGGTGGTGGGCGCGCCCGTCAACTACATAAAACGCCGGGTGCCGGCGGTTCTGGCCATGGTCGGCCTGGAGCAGATGGCGAACAGGCGGCCGGAGCAGCTCTCCGGGGGCGAGCAGCAGCGGGTGTCCATGGCCCGGGCTGTGGTCAATTCCCCGAAAATAATCCTGGCTGATGAACCGACCGGGAATCTGGACCGCGATACCTCCTGGGAGATAATGCGCCTGCTGCTCGAATTCAACCGGCGGGGAGCCACAATTCTGGTGGCCACCCACGATTGGGCGGTGGTCGATGCCATGAAGAAGCGCGTCCTGGAGCTGCGCGAGGGGCGCCTGACCCGGGATGACGCCCAGGGGGGATATGAGGCGCATGCTGACGCTTCTCAGGCGATCGGTCGTTGAGGGTTTCAAGGGACTGTTCGCCCACGGCCTGATGAGTCTGGCCTCCATGGGCACGGTGGCGGTGTCGCTTACCGTGCTGGCGTTCTTCCTGGTCCTGGCGGCGAACCTCACCTACG
>JAWOBW010000002.1:0-13933 GCA_046484105.1 Bacillota bacterium | reverse complement strand
GGCGTATGTGGCAGACCTGGCAGCAGGTCAGCGCACTCCTGGCGTCGGGACTGGACATCGGGGATGTCATGACCCACCGCATGCCCCTTGAGGAGTACGAGGAGGGTATGAGTCTCATGGCCTCGGGCGAGTGTGGCAAGGTGGTGTTGATTCCGTAACAGTCGGCTGAGGGCTGAAAGTCCTCTTGCGGTCGTGCCGCCCTGTGCTGTAAGATATTGTTAATCTGCTATCTGGAGGTAGGCGATGATTCAGTTCAAAGGATCGACCGACGGCATACGTCTGATCATCGATCAGTCGTCCATTCAGATGGATGCCGACGACCTGTATACGGAGCTGGCCGAACGCGTCGCGGCGATCAACAGTTTCCTGTCCGGTGCGGCAATTGAGGTGGAGTTGGCGACGGACAGGCTCACCCGACAGCTGGCAGATCTCATTACGGCGGCCCTGTATGAGAACTCAGACATGGTCCTGTCCGGGATCAGCTGCAGAAGTGACGGAGAACCTCCCGGTGTTCTCCTGCCCCTGGAGGTCGAGGATCAGGAGACGATCCACAGGTCTGCCAATGGCCCGGTGGACTGGATCGATGTCCATCACGGGACAGTCCGCGGAGGGCAGGGATTGCAGTCTCCCCGGTCGCTGGTGGTGTTGGGCAGTGTGAATCCCGGCGGAAGGGTTACGGCCCTGGGCAATATCTACGTCATGGGCAATCTTCAGGGCGTCGCCCACGCCGGTGCTAACGGGGCGGAGAATTGCTGGATCTACGCCGCGGTCATGAATCCCCTGCAGCTGCGAATAGGGGGGCACGTGGCCCGCAATGCCCAGGGGCCCGGGGCGGGAGGCGCCGAGTGTGCGGTGGTGGACGGGGGGCAGATCTGCGTGTACCCGGCCTCCCGCCTGGCGGAGATGGCATCCGTCCGTGGTGGCCTTAGGGTCAGGGCAGTTGACGATTGACCGCAGGTGGGGTCCGGGAGCCGGGCAGGGCTGGGATATGGCAGCCCCAGTTTTTGGTGCGCCACCACCACACAGCTTTGTCAACGTACATGAGATGCTATATGCGACAGTGAACAGCCTGCCAATGGCAAAGGTTCAGCGACGATGCAAGAGGGCTGCTGTATGTATTTCTTCAAGCTCTGTATAATCGGAATGGAGTGAGAAGAGAAAGGGTGCTGACCTGTGCCGTCAAGAGCTGCAGACTGGATGGAACAAGCTGAGAGAGATTTACAGGTGGCAAAGAGCAGTGCGGAGAATGGGTACCACGAGTGGGCCTGTTTTGCCGCTCATCAGGCGGCGGAGAAAGCCATCAAGGCGCTCCACCTTCACCATCACCAGGAAGCCTGGGGGCATGTTCTCGTGCGATTGCTCAGCGACCTGCCCGCTGAGATCCCTGAAGACTGTAAGGAACGAGCCCGAATTCTCGACAACTACTACATACCCACGCGGTATCCCAACGGCCATGCTGAGGGGGCTCCAGCTGAGCACTACGGTCCCTGGCAGAGCGAGGGGGCGATCAGTCATGCCAGTGAGATCCTTGGATTCGTCCGTGCGGAAATGGCCTGACCCCGATACAGTACTCGAGGAGACGAGGCAGTGGGCCAGTCATCTCGCGGAGTCGCAGCCGACAGTCCTGGCGATTGGCCTGTTCGGTTCCTACGGTCGGGGTGATCCCGGAGTCGGCAGTGACCTGGATATCATCATCCTGGTCAGGGAAGATGAACGTCCCTTCCACCGGCGTTTTGTAGGTGCTCCGGAAGAACTGCCCCTTCCGGCGGATATCCTGGTCTACACGCAGGAGGAATGGCGAGATCTGCACCAGCGGGGAGGCCGCTTCTCTGAGACCATCAGGCGGGAAGCTCGCTGGTTGCACGGAACGGATCCGTACGACGAGGCTTCCCATTGATCCCGGTTATCCCATTTTCGCTCACTATCGATTCTCCATGGCCCTAATTGGGCATTTCATCTCGACGTATCCGTCCACCAACCAGTTCGCGGTGTGGAGTAGGACACGGAGATATGGATGTTGTTGTGAATACGCAGAACCGCCGGGGGGGCCCCGCATGTCTGGTGGTGTGGGGGGACGGCAGGGGGCACCCTGGCTCTATCAGGTGCCACAGCCTCGTGCTTGCTCTCAAACCTCATAGGAGGTGGCTTATGATAGACCGGCAGACCGCGATCATAGAGCCGAATACCACACTGCTGTGTCGGCAGGCTTTGCTACCGCGATAAGCCTGTCAGAGCCATGAGACAACAGTTGAACTGATGTCTCGGCATTACCTCTTGGCGCTTCCTCCGGTGCTCTCATCGGCCAGTACTTCCTGTGCTCAGAGTATTCCGGTTACCATATAGTGGCAGGCGGTAATACGTCTAGCACTACTCAACATGCCAGCCTTCTTGCTTGCGAAAACCCGTTCAATTTTCCCGGATGAGCTTGACATGGCAGGTCTACCCGATACTCGGTATCTCAGCGAGGAAGAAGTGATCCCTCCGCCGGGCGATGGGTGGCGAGACCAGAATGGCCGCGCATCCGGTCACCCGACCCTCTGCCCTTTCGATCAGGGTCCGTGCCCCCCTCAGCGTGTCGTCTGACGTTATCACGTCAGTGATCAGCATCACATCCCTGCCCCTCACATCTTCCGCCCTCCGGCCGTCTAGGACCCAGAGAGAACTGTGAGAATCAGAGACGATGAGGGGATCGCGCATGGATGAGGTTAGCCTTCGGTGCAGGGGCAGGTAGTATTCCCGGCCGAGGAATGTGGACAGGACCTGCATCAATGGGATGGACTCGGGAGCGGGGCCGGCGAGCAGATCCCAGCTGAGATGCGCCATCTTGGTGGCCAGCGCGCCTGCAGAGACGTTGGTCAGGGTGACGTCGCCACAAAGGGGCAGGGAGGGGTGCTTCCCATCCCCGCCCGCGTCTTTGATGCCCAGTGTCCGGTGTAAACCGCAAATCTCGATCGAAAAGGTCTTCTCTCTGTGCATGTTTTCCCTCCGAGCCGTGGTCATGGGAAGCCCCGTCGGGGGTCTCCCGGCTACATCAGCGGGTCAGCTGCGACACGTCCGCCCGGCAGATGGCCAGGGCCAGATCGACGCAGGCCCGCACATCCCGGTAGTCCACCATCTCGCTCGGCCCGTGCAGGTACCGGGTGGGTATCGATATGCACCCGGCGGGGACACCTGACCGGCTCAGCTGCATCGCCCCGGCGTCGGTGCCGCCGTATTCCAGGACCTCCATCTGGTACGGTATTCCCTCTGCCTCCGCCAGCTGCACCATCAGTGCCCGGACCCCGGGGTGGGCTATGAGACTGCGGTCCATGACCTTGATTGCCGCCCCCTCACCCAGGGACACGTCCAGGCGACGGGCCTTGGGGGTGTCGCCCGAACCTGTGACGTCGATGGCTATGCCCAGGTCGGGCTGCACCTGGTAGGCGGCGGTGCGCGCGCCACGCAGTCCCACTTCCTCCTGCACGCTGAAGACGGCGGCAATCCTGTTCTCAGTCTCCCCCAGTTCCCTGAGCATCTGGGCCAGAATGGCGCAGCCGATCCGGTCATCCAGTGCCCTGGAGATGAGCCGGTCTCCCAGGTCCACCAGGGGTTGATGGAAGGTGGCGACATCTCCCACCGACACGCACTGGCGCGCCTCATCGCCGCTGGAACAGCCGATATCGATGAATAGCTTCTCCAGCTTCAGCTCCTTCGGCTGCTCAAATTTCTCCGCACCAATACAGCCTATGCGCCCGTTGGCGAAAATAACCCGCTCATCCAGCAGGCGAAGAGGGGCGATCCCTCCCACGTTGGAGAAGCGGAGGAATCCGTCGTCATCCACCTCGGTGATGATGAGGCCGATCTGGTCCATGTGGGCGGAGAACATGACGGTCGGTCCGGAAATGTCGGCCCCCTTGATGGCGATCAGATTTCCCATGGTGTCAGTGGTCAACTCGTCGACATGGTCTTCGATCTCCGAGATTATGACTTCCCGGATGGATTGTTCGCTGCCTGACACGCCGAAGGCCTCGATGAATCTGCGGATCATGTCCTTCACGGTCGGAATCCCCTTTCTATGCTCTGCAGGAACGCCTTCACCAGACGGACCCCGTTTTCGTAGTCGGAGCGCTTCAGGACGGAGACCGGGGAGTGTATGTAGCGGCACGGGGTCGAGATGGTGGCAGCCGGCACCCCCGAGCGGCTCAGGTGTATGGGACCGGCGTCATTTCCCCCCGCGGTGCTCCGGCGAAACTGGTACGGTATGTTCTCCTCCTCTGCGACGCGGACCAGCTGGGCGATCATGGCCGGGTGAGCTATGGAGGTTCTGTCCATCATTCCCAGGGCGGGACCGCCGCCCAGGGTTGTGGAGTGCACGTGGCTGTCGGATTCCGGGACATCGGCGCAGGTCGTCCCCTCGAAAACCAGGGCCATGTCGGGCTCGATGTTCCAGGCGGCCACCTGGGCGCCCCGCAGTCCCACCTCTTCCTGCACGGTGAAGGCCGCATACAGCGGCACGCGGCTCTCCGTTCGGAGAATCTCCAGCAGCATGGCGCACCCGGCGCGGTCATCGAAGGCCCGACCCTTAAGCCGTCCGTCTCCGAAATCCTCGAAATCGGTGTAGAAGGTGGCGTAGTCTCCCGGCCTGACCTTCTGCGCTGCCTCCTCTTCACTGCATGCCCCTATGTCGATGAACATGTCCTCGACGCTGTGCACCTTCTCCCGCTGCTTCGGCGTTCTGCCCTCCCTGGCCGCGATTACCCCCACGATCCCCTCCTCGCCCACGCGGACGACGGTGGAGGGCAGCACCCGGTCGTCTATTCCTCCCACCTTGAGGAATCTGAGCAGGCCCTTCTCATTGATGTTGGTGATTATCAACCCGACCTCGTCCATATGGGCGGCGATCATCAACTTCGGCAGATCGTCGGCTCCGCGCCGGTGACAGATGAGATTGCCCAGGGCGTCAACATGGATCTCATCGGCGTATCTGGCCGCCTCCTCGCGTATGACTCTTCTCACTTCTCCCTCATTGCCGGAAACGCCGCGGGCTTCACTGAGCTTATTGAGCATCATAGTAGAATCCCTCCACAAACCGGCGATCCATTCCCGCCGCGAAGTAGGCCAGAAGAGCGCCGGCGTTTCTGACGTCAGACCAGCTCAGCATTTCCACCGTCGAATGCATGTAGCGAAGGGGAATTGACACCAGGGCAGTGGGAACGCCGCTTCTGGTGACCTGCATCGACCAGGCGTCGGTGCCGCTTGCGCCCGGAAGAATCTCCCTCTGGTGAGGAATGCGCTCCTCGCGGGCCACTTCCGTCAGTCTCTCGAATAGGTGCGGGTGAATGTTGGCTCCCTGGGATATGGCGGGGCCCTCCCCCATCTCGGCGGTGACGTGTTCGGGCGTTCCTGGGGAGCGGGCGTATCCCACGTCGACGGCTATTGCCACGTCGGGCATGATGTCGTAGGTGCTGGTAACCGCACCCCTGAGCCCCACTTCTTCCTGGACCGTCGCAACGAAGTACACGTCCACCTGCGAGCGGAGGGACTGCATCTTCACTGCCGCCTCGTAAAGAGCCGCAACTCCCGATCTGTCATCCATGGCCTTGCCCGCCATTCGATCTCCGGTCAGCCGGTAGGTGGTGCGTCTGAACACTGCGGCATCCCCGACCCGGATCCTCGCGCGGGCCCCCTCCTCCTCCAGGCCGACGTCTATGTACATGTCCTCGAGTTTGATGGCCTTCTCGCGTTCCTCGGGTGAAGTCAGATGCGGCGGCTTGACTCCGATGATGCCCGGCACTGGTTCATCAGCGGCGAGAATCAGCACCTCCTTCGCCGGCAGGTTCCGCGGGTCGATTCCCCCCACTTTGGTGAAGCGGAGAAAGCCGCCTTCCTCGACGGCGGTCACCATGAGACCGATCTCGTCCATATGTGCGGCCAGCATCAGTGATGGACCGTCCTCGGCGCTGCCGCGCTTGAGCATGATCAGGTTTCCCAGGGCGTCTTTTCTCACCTCGTCAACCAGGGGAGAGAACTGCCGGGCAATCACATTGGCCAGACGATCCTCACTCCCCGAGAGTCCCGAGGCTTCACACATCTGGGCGAGAAACTCCCTGTCCGAAAGGCGTTCGGCGACGTCATCCATCGGTTGGCCTCCCTTCCCGGTGTGAATTCATTCTTAACTAATTCTCCCGCACCGGGGCGTCCTCCTGCTGAAAAGAGTAGATCTGGTATTGATAGTTGTGGTCCGCACCAATAACATTGGATGTGTATGAGATCCTTCCCAGAAGTGGAGATGCGGATGTGCGATCCTTTACCAGGGGTGAATGGTGGGCTCTGGTGGCAGCCCTATCGTATCTCGGTCAGGGCCTGACCATGCGGGCCGCGGCGGTGCAGGTGGATGCCGTCTTCTGCGCCATGGTCACCGCCATCCCGGCGGTGATCTTTGCCTTTGTCGCGGTGATGTGCTCTCCGTCGCGCAGGGAGCAGTTCTCTGCCGGTTCCCCCTCCTTCGTGGGCTGCAGAAACCTGGTCATGCTGGCCGGGGCGGCGGTTCTGAGTTATGCCGTCGGCAACACTCTGTGGGTCCTCGCCTTTCGCTTCGGGGGAGTGACCCTCACCTCCCCCGCAACTCAGTCAACCGCCATCTGGGGCGCCCTGCTGGGACTGCTGATCCTCAAGGAGCACCTCAACCGGAGCACGCTGTGGGGGCTGGCGATTTTCGCAGTGGGTCTGATCATGCTGGGGGCCGGGCGCAGCCTGGTGAGTTCACCCGGCGAGGGTTGGGCCTGGGCGGTGGTATTCGGCGTCACCGCCGCCCTCTGCTGGACAGTTCTGGGAGTGGCCAGTAGGTTTGTCATGCTGGGGGGAGTCGACAGATTCAGCGTCCTGTTCTTCACCGCCGCCGTCGGACAGCTGTCGCTGCACACCGCCCTGGCCTTTCGCGGTTATCCGGGTCTGGACGTCCTGTGGTCGGCCGACCTGGTGTATCTGGCGCTGGCCGGGATCTTTAACCTGAGCGCGCAGATCTCCCTGACCACCGCCCTTTCCCTGACCGAAGTCGCCCGCGTCAACATCATCACCGCTGGGGGGTCAGCCCTGGCACCCATCCTGGGCTTCGTCATTTTCCGCGATCCCCTCAATATGGTCATGGTCGGCGCCATCGCCTGTGTTCTGACCGGGGCAGTGACGGTGCAGAGGAGCACATCCCGCCAGCTGCCGAAGACTCTCTCCCCCCGGTGAGGTGGTAGGAGATTGCGATCTGTGGGAGAATCCAGTAATGGGAGGTGTCAACGTGCAGATAGATGAGCTGATCAGAAAGCGCAGGAGTGTGCGGCGATTCGAGGACCGGCCGGTGTCGGCCGAGACGGTCGAGACCCTGCTGGAGATGGCGCAGTGGGCGCCCAGTGCGGGGAATCGACAGCCGTGGCATTTCTACGTGGTGCAGGACAGTTCTCTGCGGGAACAGCTGGCGGAGGCCGCCGGCGGGCAGCAGTTCATCGCCGAGGCCCCGGTGACCATCGTGGTGTGCGCCGACCCGGAGCGTTCGGCCGGGCGATACGGTGAGCGCGGACGCAGCCTCTACTGCCTGCAGGATACGGCCGCGGCAGTTCAGAACATCCTGCTGACGGTGGAGTACATGGGATTGGGAGCGTGCTGGATAGGGGCTTTCGACGAGCAGAAGTGCTCGCAGGTTCTCTCGGTGCCGTCCAATCTCCGGCCCGTCGCCATGATACCGGTGGGGCACCCGGCGGGTGAGGCCAGGACCCCGCGCAGAAGACCCCTGGAGGACATAGTAACTCGTCTCTGACCGCAGACCTAGGGCGGGATCCGCAGCTCCGGCCGCGGCCGCGCGGGTCAGGCCAGCTGCGTGACTGCCGTCGAGTCTCACGTCATCGGGTCCCGCCTCGTGATCTGTTCAACCACGCTCTGGAATACAACTTGCGCCTGACGGGAGGATGGGGACATGCAACTGCAGGTGGTCACCATTTCGGTGAGTTCACTGAGGAATTCGAGACGATTCTACCAGGAGATCCTCGGATTCGAACCGGACATCTCCTACGAGGCCACGCGATGGCAATCATACCGGCTCGAGGGAGGCGGTGGATTCGGCATTGCCGAGGTCCCTGATCTGGTCCGTTGCGACAGCGCTGACATCGTCAATTTCTCCGTGGAGGATGTGCGGGCCCTGTGGGAGCGGGTCAGAGAGCGGGTTCCGGTCGAAGCGCCGCTGTCGACCACACCCTGGGGCACACACAAGTTCGTCATTCGGGACCCGGACGGATTTCGCCTCGGGTTTGTCGAGCGGTCATCTGACTAGACGGCGCGAGCGAGTGGACGATCGCCCGGCGTCTTCAGGTGCTGGCATGGCGACTGTTGCATCCGTGACCTTCGATGCGGTATCCCGCCCATTTCCCAACGCCACTGCCTGAGTTGACCGTCGGGTCGTCTCCCGGCGACGGCCGGTCGCCGCGGGTGCGGCAGTAGCTGGCCAGCAGATCGGCAGATGCTCTTTCGGGGCAGGATTTCTCGCAACCAGCCTGAATGTTATTAGAGGAAGCTTATATTGACAGTCCTGCCGCGCCCAGGGAATGGAATCTGGGGAGTGAAAGGGGAAAGAGAGGAGACGGCCCGTGAAAGTATACATGTCCGTAGACATGGAGGGTGCATCGGGTGTGAGCAGCTCCAGGCTGGTTTCGCGCAAGGAGAGGGAGTACGAACGGGGACGGAAGCTGCTGACCGGAGATGTCAACGCGGCGGTGAGGGGAGCCCTCGAGGCGGGGGCCGAGGAGGTGTTGGTGAACGACGCCCACGGTTCGATGACCAACATCCTCGTCGAGGACCTCGAGAAGGGTGCCCGGCTGATAACCGGAAGCAACAAGCAGCTTCTCCAGATGGCCGGGATTGACGAGACCTTCGCCGCGGCCTTCTTCGTCGCCTACCACGCCCGGGAGGGCACGGAGAACGGGGTTTTGAATCACACCATCATGGGCTCGGTCGTGACGGAGATCCGGCGCAACGGCGAGGTCATGGGGGAGACGGGAATCAATGCTGGAATCGCCGGGGTCTTCGGGGTGCCGGTGGTGTTGGTCACCGGTGATGACCGGGTTGCGGCCGAGGCCTCGGCCCTCATACCCGGCATTGAGACCGCGGTCGTTAAGACGGGTCTGGACCGCCACACCGCCAGCTGCCTGCCGCCGGGAGAGTCGCAGGAGCTGATCCGCCAGGCGGCCGCGCGGGCGCTGCAGCGGCGCGAGGAGATCGCTCCTCATCGCGTTGAGAGCCCGGTGGTCTTCGATGTGACCTTCAAGACCACCCCCTCGGTGAACATGGCGTGCCTCTTTCCCTCAGTCGAGCGCACCGGCTCCAAACAGATCCGGGTGGCTGACGATGACTACCTGGCCGCCTTCAAGAAGCTCTGGGGAGCCCTCCTGCTGGGGTCCAGTGCAATGGGAGGTGTGCTGGAACGTTGACCGCGGACGTAGATGCTCTCTCTGACGAGCTCTCATCCGATCTGCAGCTGGCGCGCACTCACCTAGAGGTGGGTTCCGACTCGGTGGTGATGGTGGGCGGAGGAAGGGTCCTGGCCAGTGCCGGGGGGCAGGGGTTGTTTCCCCTTCTGACTGTCCTGCGCGAGGTTAAGGGGTTTAAGGGCGAGATGGCGATGGCCGACAGCGTGGTCGGGCTGGCGGCTGCCCTCTTTGCCCTGGACTGCCCCGTCCGGGCAGTGTACGGGCGGGTGATCAGCGAGAGGGCGGAGAGCTGTCTGCGAAAGCACCGAGTCCACGTCGAGGCCGACACTCGCACCTCTGCCATCATGAACCGCGAGGGCACCGGCATGTGTCCTATGGAGAAGATTGCCGCCGAGTCTGAAGATGCAGAACAGGCTAAACGCAGGATGAGGGACCTTTTGCATTGGGATCAGAGTTGACAGGAGGAGAGATGAGAATGCCATACGGTTACATGGGAAAGGTCTTGCGGGTCAACCTGAGTGATCGCACGACGACGGTGGAGGAACCCGGCGATGACTGGTACCGGAAATACATGGGGGGAACGGCCGTCGTCGCCTACTACCTCCTGAACGAGGTCCCGGCGGATTGCGATCCGCTCGGACCGGAGAACAAGATCATCTTCGCCACCGGTCCGATGACCGGAACGCCCCTGGCGGGCAGCGGCCGGAACAGTGTGGGGGCGAAGTCGCCCCTGAGCGGTGGTTTCGGGGACGCCCAGGGTGGAGGCTGGTGGATGGTCGAGCTCAAGAAGGCGGGTTTTGATCACATCGTGCTGGAGGGGGCAGCCGACGCGCCCGTGTACCTGTGGATCGACGACGGTGAGGTCGAGATCCGCGATGCGGAACGCCTCTGGGGCAGGGACACAGGGGAGGTCGAGGACCTGATACGGGAAGAGCTGGGCGATGACCGGATTCGGATCACCCAGTGCGGCATAGCCGGCGAGAACCTGGTTCGCTTTGCCTGCGTGGTCAATGATCTGACCCACTTCCCCGGCCGGACCGGAGTCGGTGCAGTGATGGGTTCGAAGAAGCTGCGGGCCATTGCCGTCCGCGGCACCGGGGAGATTCCCGTGGCGGACAGCGATGAGGTGACCAGGTACGCCCGGATGATGAACCGGGCCGTGGCCAGCGGCGAGCGCAGTGCGGGCATGAAAGACACCGGAACCCCTGCCACCGTCACCTCACTGAACGTGATGGGGGGACTGCCCACTCGCAACTTCCAGGAGGGACAGTTTGAGGGGGCGGAGGCCATCTCAGGTCAGACCCTGAGGGATACCCTGCTGGTGGACAGGGACAATTGCCACGCCTGTCCCATCTACTGCAAGCGGGTGGTCGGGGGAGACAAGTACGGCGTCGATCCTCGCTACGGCGGCCCCGAGTATGAGACGCTGGGATCCCTGGGCTCAAACTGCGGAATCGACGACCTGGAGGCGGTCTGCAAGGGCAACGATCTCTGCAACCGCTGGGGCCTGGATACGATCTCCTGCGGAATGACCATCAGTTTCGTCATGGAATGTTATGAGCGCGGGGTTCTGAAGGCTGACGATCTGGATGGTCTGGAGGCGGGCTTCGGCAACGCCGAGGCCATGCTAGAGCTGATCGAGAAGATAGCCCACCGGGAGGGCGTCGGGGACCTGCTCGCCGAGGGCAGCGCCCGGGCGGCGGAACAGCTCGGTCCCCAGGCCGAGCCCCTGAGCATCAATGTCAAGCGGCAGGAACTGCCCATGCACGAGCCCCGGCTGAAGCACGCCCTGGGCGTCGGGTACACTATATCCCCGACCGGGGCCGATCACAATCACAACCTCCACGACACCGCCTATGTTTCATCCGCAGATGCGCTGGACATCTACGGCGTAACCTCGCCACTACCGGCGGATGATCTGAGTGGGGCCAAGGTGCGAATGTTGTACTGTGTCAGCACCTACAAGCACATGCAGAACTGCGCCATCATGTGTTACTTCGTGTCCTGGTCCGTCCGGGAGTTCCTGGAGATAACCCGGGCTGTCACCGGTTGGGACACCAGCGTATACGACCTGCTGAAGATCGGCGAGCGGGCGGCCACGATGGCGCGCCTCTTCAATCTCCGCTGCGGTTTCAACGATCGCGACGACGCGCTCAACAAGCGCTTCTCCACCCCGTTCACCAGTGGTCCCATCGCGGGAACGGCCATCGACCCCAAGGTCCTCGACGAGGCCCGCCTCACCTATTACCACATGATGGGCTGGGACGATCTCGGGCGCCCGACGCAGGACAGACTGGTCGAACTGGGTATTGAGTGGCTCAATGACTGAACGGCGTCGAGGGAGCCGGAAGTGGCAATTCCGGCTCCCTCTGAGAGGAGATCAGGGTGCCTGACTTCGGCTGGGCGATCGTCGATACAGAAATGGGCCCAGTTCACCTGGCAGTCTCACGCGAGGGATTGATTCGCTCCACCCTGCCCGGAGATCCCGGCGATGAACTGTGGGAGCATCTCCGCAGCCGCCTCCGGAGGGAGGGGGGGACGCTGACGCGGGACGCTTGTCTCACCCGGCCCTACGCTGACTGGGTTGAGGCCTATTTCTCGGGAGACTTTACCATCCCGATCCCTCCCCTGGCTCCCCGGGGGACCCCCTTCCAACTGCGAGTCTGGGATGTGACCCGCCGAATTCCTCCGGGGACTGTCATGAGCTACGGCGAGGTTGCACGCAGGGCGAACAGTCCCCGGGCGGCCCGGGCGACCGGATCAGCCATGGCGAGCAACCCGATTCCCCTGTTCGTGCCCTGTCACCGGGTGGTGAGGGGAGACGGCACCCTGGGCGGTTTCGGCGGCGGTTTACCGCTAAAAGTAAAGCTTTTGCAACATGAAGGGTTTTCACGCGATTTTCCCGTCCGCTGACGGTTATGGGTAATATTCCCGGCCACACATGTCGAAATACGTGTGATTCTCTCGTACTTTGAACCACACGGCGAAAATCCTCCGATTGACTTCTTTCCGGGCCTTGCAGTCATTCGTCTCCGTGCTATACTATGAGTCGGGCATCCAGTGTTAGACGCCCTCAAAACTACGGAATGGGTTAAGAGCCAATCTATTCCCGGTGTAAATCGGTGAGACGGACCTGTTGTGATTCGCAGAACAAGGAGGAAGATGTCAATGAGGAAGATGGACAAGACGGAAAAGAAGATCATGAAGCTCCTGCAAAGCGACGGCCGCAAGTCCTTCGTGGACATGGCAGACGATGTGGGAGTGACCGAGGGTACGATTCGCCGGAAGTTCTACCGGCTCGTCAGGGAGGGCATAATCAGAATCTCCGGCGTCTCCGATCCTTTCAAGATCGGCTTCAAGTCACCGGCGATCATTGCTCTGAACGTGGAACCGGGAAAGATGAGAGAGGTCGCTGAGCGAATATCCCAGCTGGAGCCTCTGTATTATGTGGGCCTGACCACAGGCATCTTCGACATAATTGTTCAGGGGGTGTTCCCCACCAACGAGGACCTGGCCCGTTTCATCATGGAAGATCTGGGGAACATAGAAGGTATTCGAGAGATCAATACCTCCCTTCTCCTCCGCATATACAAGCAGAGCTTCGAGTGGGGTGTAGCCCTCGAAACCAACTGAGGAGGAGTATACCGGGTGAGAAATCTGCCCCTTCTTCAGGAAATTCCATCCGTCGACTCCTTGCTTGGAACCGATCCGCTTCCCTATCCCCGGACTCTCGTTCGGCGGGTGCTGAACGAGGTGCTGGATGAGCTGAGGGCGCGGATACTCGACGGTGAGGTGGAGACAGTGCCGCCGGCGGAGGAGCTGGTCAGGGGGGCGACTGAGAGAATACGTAGGCGGCTCGGACCTGCGCTGAGGCCGGTGGTGAACGCCACAGGTGTGGTGGTTCACACCAACCTGGGACGATCCCCCCTGTCTCGCGCGGCGGCCGAGGAGGTTATGGCTGCTGCCACCGCCTACTCCAATCTGGAATATGACCTCGAGACCGGGGAGCGGGGCGACAGGTACCGCGGCCTGCTCGACACTCTCAGGGAACTCACCGGGGCAGAGGACGTGCTCCTGGTAAACAATAACGCCGGGGCGGTGTTGCTGTGTCTGTCCACCCTGGCTGCGGGCAGGGAAGTTGCCGTCTCGCGGGGCGAGCTGGTGGAGATCGGCGGTTCCTTCCGCATCCCAGACGTCATGGCGGCCAGCGGTGCGACCCTGACTGAGGTGGGTACCACCAACCGCACCCATCGGGCCGATTACGAGGAGGCCATCGGCGACCAGACGGTCGCCCTGATGAAGGTCCACGCCAGCAACTATCGCATCGTCGGCTTCACCTCCGAAGTGTCAGTGCGTGAGCTGGCCGACATTGCCGCCCCGCGGGGGCTCGTCGTGATCTACGACATGGGCAGCGGAATACTGACCGACTTGCGGCCTCTATCGCATCCCGGACGGTACTGTCGCCCGGGATGCCCCGAGCCCGCAAG
>JAWOBW010000185.1:0-6761 GCA_046484105.1 Bacillota bacterium | reverse complement strand
CTCGCAGTTGTGCATCTCCTCCCTGACCCGCCCCAGTATCCGGGCAAAATCCTCCACCCCCCGCTTCTGCGCCCCCCTCAGTCCGGGAATCTCATCGACCAGGTCCAGGGTCCGGTAGATATCATGCCCCCGCTCCGCGGCGAAGCTCTCCAGCTTCTCCACCGTGGCCGGCCCGACTCCCCGTCGCGGCCTGTTGATGACCCTCCTCAGGCTGACCCAGTCCTCGCCGTTGACCAGCAGCCGCAGCATGGCGATGGCATCCCTCACCTCGCTCCGGTCGTAGAAGCGCTGCCCGCCGAACATCCGATACGGCACGCCCCGCCGGATGCAGGTCTCCTCCAGCAGCCGCGACTGGGCGTGCACCCGGTAGAGAACGCCGAAATCCGCCCACCGGTGATGTCCCTCCCGCACCAGCTGCTCTATGTACGATACTACGAAGAGCGCCTCCTCCTCCCCCGAGGATGCCCGGTAAAGGCAGATCGGGTCTCCCCCCGTTCGCCTGGTCCACAGATCCTTCTCCTGGCGACGCTCGTTGCACTGGATCATCCGCTGGGCCGCCCGCAGAATCAGCCGGGTGGAGCGGTAGTTCTCCTCCATGCGGTAGATTTTCGCCTCGGGGAAATCGGCCTCGAAGTTCAGTATGTTGTTGATGTCCGCCCCGCGCCAGCCGTAGATGGACTGGTCCGAATCCCCCACCGCAAACAGGTTGCGGTGTTTCCCGGAGAGCAGCTTCACCAGGCGGTACTGCACGTTATTGGTATCCTGGTACTCATCCACCAGGACGTGCTCAAACTTCTCCTGGTAGTGGGAGAGAACCTCGGGATCATCGCGCAGCAGGGCCACCGTGCGGGCGAGGAGATCGTCGAAATCCATGGCGTTGTATCCCTGCAGCAGCTGCTGATACTGCCGGTATATCTCCGTCACCTCGCGCCTGTAGGGGTAGCTGTCGCTTTCCAGGTCCGACGGACCCCGGAGCCGGTTCTTCGCCCTGCTGATGGCATTCAGAACCGCCCGGGGGTCTAGCTTCTTCTCACTGATGTTCAGCTTCTTCATCGCCTCGCGGACGACCGCCCGCTGCTCACCCGAGTCATATATGACAAAGCCGGGCCGGTACCCGACCCTACTCACGTTGCTCCTGAGGATCCTCAGACAGGCGGCGTGAAAGGTCCCGATCCACATGTGCCGCACCCCCTGACCGATGAGCGCCTCACACCGCTCCTTCATCTCGCGGGCCGCCTTGTTGGTGAAGGTTATGGCCAGCACGGAGAAGGGGCTCACCCCCCTGTCTGCGATCAGGTGCGCGAGGCGACGGGTCAGGACCCTAGTCTTGCCGCTGCCCGCTCCCGCCAACACCAGGGCGGGGCCGGCATCGTGCAATACCGCCTCGCGCTGCACGCTGTTCAGTTCTTCCAGCAACTCCAACCCGGACCACCTCTTCCCCGCATACCTGCTAATTGTAACACAGGGTGATCCCGGCCCGGGAGCTGTCTCAGGACATCTGCCCGATGTCGGTACGATAGTGCATGCCGGAAAAGCCCATCCGGTCAATCTGCCTGTACACCCGGCTCCGGGCCCTCTGAAGATCGTCGCCCAGGGCGGTCACCCCCACCACCCTGCCACCGGCGGTCAGCCACTGCCCCCGGCACCGCCGGGTGCCGGCGTGAAACACCCTCACTCCCTCTCCCGGGTCCTCCAGTCCCTCTATCGGCAGCCCCACCTGGTAGCTGCCCGGGTACCCGTCCGAGGCCAATACCACGCAGACAGTGCTCTCGCTCCGCCAGCGAACCTGTCTTTCGAGGTCCGCGAGGTCGTCCCCCGCCCCGGAGGCAGCCAGGAGCAGCGGCACCAGGTCGCTCTCCAGGCGGGGCAGCACCACCTGGGTCTCAGGGTCGCCGAAACGGCAGTTGAACTCCAGTACCATCGGTCCGGCCTCGGTGATCATAAGGCCGGCGTAGAGCACCCCGCGGAAGGGAGCGCCCTCTCGGGCCATCGCCTCCACCGCCGGACGCAGTATCTCCGACTCGATGCGCCGGCTGAGCTTCTCTCCGCAGAAGGGAACCGGGGAATACGCCCCCATGCCCCCAGTGTTGGGCCCCCGGTCCCCGTCGAGCAGTGCCTTGTGATCCTGCGAGGGGGCCAGGGGAACCAGGGTCTGCCCGTCGGTGATGGCCATCACGCTCAATTCCTCGCCGGCCAGGCAGTCCTCAATCAGCACGCGCACGCCAGCGGGTCCGAAGCGCCTCTCGACCATGATCTCGGCCAGGGCCTCCCGGGCACGATCGCGGTCACCGGCGACGATCACGCCCTTTCCCGCCGCCAGACCGTCGGCCTTTATCACCGCCGGCATCGGCCTCTCCTCCAGGTGAGCCGCAGCCTCCTCGAAATCGGAGAAGACCCGGTACGGTGCGGTGGGGATTCCGTATTTGCTCATCAGATCCTTGGCGAAGACCTTGCTCCCCTCAATCCTCGCCGCATCTGCCGAGGGACCGAAGGCGGCAATGCCCGCCTCCCCCAGCGCATCGACCAGGCCGTCGACCAGGGGATTCTCCGGTCCCACCACCACCAGGTCCACACCGCGGGACCGCGCCGCGTCGACCACTCCCTCAATGTCCCCGACGTCGCCGGCGACCAGTTCCGCCGGCGGGGACATCCCCGCATTGCCGGGGAGGGCGGCCACCCTGTCCACCAGGGGACTGCCCGCCACACTGGCAACCAGGCAGTGTTCCCTTCCTCCGCTTCCCACTACCATCACATACATGGTTATCCGAATCCCCCCATGCTCAGATCAGTGCACGAAATGCCGCCTGCTGGTGAACACCATCGCCATCTCGGCCTCGTCCGCCGCCTGTACGATCTCGTCATCCCGAATCGACCCGCCCGGCTGCACCAGGCAGGAGATTCCGGCCGCGGCCGCCATCCTGGCCACGTCGGGGAAGGGCAGCATCCCGTCGGACGCCATGACCGCTCCCCGCGCTCTCTCTCCCGCCGCCTCCAGGGCGAGACGGGCCGCATTCACCCGGTTCATCTGGCCGGCCCCCACGCCGAGCGTCGCCCCGTCCCGGGCCACCACGATGGCATTGGACTTGGTGTACATGGCCACGGTCCAGGCGAATTCAATGTCCGGCCAGTCACCCTCCCCGGGCTCGAACGCGCCCGCCACCTTCCAGGCGGAGCGGGGCAGCGTCCCCTCGTCCCGCTGGTTGAGGAGCATTCCCCCGGTGATCAGGCGCCCGGCCACCCGGTTCATCTCGAGCCCGCCCGGGACCGGTTTCGCCCGGCCCAGGCCGGCCAGGCGCAGGGCCCGCAGCTTCCTGCGGCGCTTCAGCCGCTCACTCGCATCCGGAGTGTATTCGGGGGCCACCAACACATCCAGGAACAGCTCCCTCTCCACGATCGCCTCCACCAGCTCCATGTCCACCGGGCGGTTCACCGCCACCACCCCGCCGAAGATGGAGACCGGATCGGCATCGTAGGCGGCGCGGAAGGCACAGGACAGGGAGTCGGCCACCGCCACCCCGCAGGGGTTGTTGTGCTTGAGCGCGCACACAGCCGGCCGCTCGAACTCATTGGCCAGCTGGGCGGCGACGTCGACGTCGAGCAGGTTGTTGTACGAAAGATCGGGACCCTGCAGCTGGTGCAGGCGAGCCACCGACAGCGGCGAGGTGCCGGGGGTGACGTAGAGGGCGGCGGTCTGGTGGGGGTTCTCCCCGTAGCGCAGGACCCGGGTTCTCCTCAGGGGAATGGCCATCTCCTCCGGGTAGGACATGTACCCCTCACTGCCCCCTCCCAGGTAGGTCGCGATCAGCGCATCGTAGCGCGAGACGTGACGGAAGACCTCGGCCGCCAGCTGCCGCCTGGTCTCCCCGTCGACCTCTCCCCTCTCCCGCAGCTGCTTCAGCACCCGGGAGTAATCCCGGGGCCGCACCAGCGGTATCACGGAGGAGAAGTTCTTGGCCGCCGCCCGCAGCATGGTGGGTCCTCCTATGTCGATGTTGTCTATGATCTCCCCCTGCGGCGCACCGGAAGAGGCAGTCTCCTCGAACGGGTACAGGTTGACGACCACCATGTCTATGGGTTCGTATCCCCGCTCGGCCAGTTCCCGGGCGTCCCCGGCCCGGTCTCTTCTCGCCAGGATCCCGCTGTGAATGGCGGGATGCAGGGTCTTCACCCTGCCGTCCAGCAGGGAGGGATGGCCGGTGATCTCCGAAACCTCCGCCACCGGTATGCCCTGGCCCTTCAGCAGGGAGGCAGTCCCTCCAGTGGAGACGATTCTCCATCCCAGATCCACCAGGCCGGCGGCGAGGGCCGGCAATCCCTCCTTGTCCGAACAGCTGATCAGGGCCATGCGCCCTTCAGTCATTGAGTATCCTCACCCTTCTTCCCTGCCTGCACAGGCGCCCCTCCGCATACAGCTGCAGCGCCCGCGGATACAGGCGGTGTTCCCACCTCAGAATTCGTCTCGACAGGCTCTCCTCGTCATCATCCGCGCCCACCGGCACCGCGGCCTGCAGTATGATGGGACCGGTGTCCACTCCCTCGTCCACGAAATGCACCGTGCAGCCGGAAACCCGCACCCCGTACTCCAGGGCCTGGGCCTGGGCGTTCAGCCCGGGAAAGGCGGGCAGTAGCGAGGGATGTATGTTGAGGACATCCCCGGGGAAAGTCTGCAGGAAGCTGCCGGGCAGGACCCGCATGAATCCGGCCAGGGCGACAACGTCGATCTGGTATTCCCCCAGCAGCCGGAGCAGCTGTCTGCCGTAGGCGTCGGGGGCGGAGGAGAACTCCAGCACCTCCGACGGCACCCGGGCCCTCCGCGCCCGGTCCAGGGCGGGAGCATCTCCTTGGTCGCTGACCACGAGGGCGATCTCCATGTCCAGGGCACCGGAGTCGGCGGCGTTGAGAATCGCCTCCAGGTTGCTGCCCCTGCCTGAGGCCATCACCGCCAGTCGCATACTCTCCGCATCAGCCACCGTCCTCATCCCCCTTCGCCGTCACCTCGCCGATGGGGATGGCCCGCACACCGGCCTCCCGGGCCACCTCCAGCGCCCGGTCCACGCCTTCCGGCGGCACGACCGCCACCATTCCCACCCCCAGGTTGAATGTCCGCCGCATCTCCTCCTCCGGCACATTCCCCGCATCGGCAATGAGGTCAAACACGGGCGGCCGCTCCCACGACGACCAGTCGATGGATGCCGCCGTTCCGGCGGGCAGCACCCGGGGAACGTTGCCGGGAATCCCGCCCCCGGTGATGTGCGCAAAGGCCAGGGCTCCCCCCCGCTCGAACAGGTCGAGGACCGCCCGCGCATAGATCCGGGTGGGTCGCATCAGTTCCTCGCCCAGGGAAACCTCCAGGGGCGACACGATCCGGTCCAGCTCCCAGCCCCGGTCGGCGATCACCCGCCGCACCAGGGAGAAGCCGTTGCTGTGCAGTCCATCCGAGGCCAGCCCGATGAGCTGGTCTTTGGGCCGCGGGGCCCGCGGGAGCAGCTCCGGGTCACCCTCGGCGATTCCCAGGGCGAAACCCACGATCTCGTGGTCGCCCTCGCCGTACACTCCCGGCATCTCGGCCGTCTCGCCGCCCACCAGGGCGCAGCCCGCCTGGCGGCAGCCGTCTGCCAGGCCCTCGACGATCTCGAGTATCGGCTCCGGCTGCAGCTGGCCCGAGGCGATGTAGTCCAGCAGAAAGAGCGGCCTCGCCCCCTCGGTCACCATGTCATTCACCACCATGCCCACGCAGTCGATTCCCACCTCCCGGTGCCGGCCCGTCGCCGCCGCCAGCTTTATCTTGGTGCCGACGGAGTCAGTGCAGGCCACCAGCCGGGGCCGCCGGTAGTCGGCAAACGGGGGGAAGAAGGAGGCGGCGAAGTCGCCGAAGTCCTCGGTGGTGCCCTCGATCCAGGTCCCCCGGATTGCCTCCCGCATGCGCGCCACGATGGCATCGGCTTTCTCGATGTCCACCCCGGCGTCACGATACGTGGTGCCTTCAGTCATCTCGGTCACCTCCAGAATGGTCTCGCCGTACCGGCTCCTCGGGCGGCACCGGGTAGTCCCCGTCAAAACACGCGGTGCAGAAATCGCCCCGGCATCCGCCCGCCGCCTGGGCCACCCGCTCCGCGTCCAGGTAGGCCAGTGAGTCCGCTCCCACGATCCTCCGCACTTCCTCCACCGAACGACCGGCGGCAATCAGCTCTCCCCTCCGGCTGGTGTCGATCCCGTAGTGGCATGAGTGGCGATACGGCGGCGAACTGATCCGCAGGTGGATCTCCTTCGCCCCCGCCGCCCGCAGCAGTTCCACCAGGATTCTCGAGGTGGTGCCGCGCACAATCGAGTCATCCACCAGCACCACTCTCCGGCCCTGGACCACCTTGCGCAGCGGGTTCAGCTTCAGCCGCACTCCCTGCCGGCGTAGCTCATCGGAAGGCTGGATGAAGGTCCGGCCGATGTAGCGGTTGCGGACCAGGCCCATCTCGTAGGGGATGCGCGCCTCCTCCGCGTACCCCGAGGCGGCGGACAAGCTCGAGGCGGGCACTCCGGACACCACATCGGCCTCCACCGGGTGATCCACCGCCAGGTACCTCCCCAGCTGCTTTCGCACCTGGTGCACATTGTGCCCCTGGAGATTGCTGTCCGGACGGGCGAAGTAGATGAACTCGAATATGCACAACGACGGCCGCGTCTTCTCCGTGATCCTGACACTCCTCAATCCCTCGTCATTGATGATGATCATCTCTCCCGGCTGCACGTCCCGGACGAACTGCGCC
>JAWOBW010000182.1:0-4738 GCA_046484105.1 Bacillota bacterium | reverse complement strand
GCTCCCAGGTTCCACGGGGTGTGCGGAGTACGAGCTGTTGCTGAATGCTCCCGGTGCGGCCGTGGCGGCACAGGACGTCCTGTCGATCAGCATGCTGTACGTGACGCTGTTGATCATACTGGGCAACATCGCGTGGTTTGCCACCCGCGAGACGTGAGCGGCCTGATGAATACGCGTGGGAGCGAACGGCTCTCTTTCAATGAATCTGCTTCGTCTGGGTTACACATGAGGAGGTGAATGTGAGTGCTGATCACCACTGATCCGATGATATGGGTAGGGGCACTGTCAACCCTGGCAGTCTTCAGCTTCCTCTACCAGGACAACCCGGCCTGGAAGATTGTGGAGCACGCCTACGTGGGCATGACGGCGGCGTACACCGTCGGGCAGCAGTTCCACAATTTCATCAAGCCGACTGTGATGGAGGACATTCTGGTCGACGGGCACTGGAGCTACATCATTCCCGCCCTGATCGGCCTGGCCATCTATACGAGGTATTCGGCGTCTCTGAACTGGCTGTCCCGGTATCCGCTGTCACTGTGGGTCGGGTACGGCGCCGGTATGGTACTGGCATACAGGCCCGCAGTTCTGTTCGGGCAGATAACCGGTACCTTCCGGGCCTTTGATGGATTCAACAATATACTGTTCTGGCTCTGCTGCGTGACCACGCTGATGTACTTCTTCTTCACTATCAGTCGGGAGAATCCGGTGATCAACTACGGTGCGTCGTTCGGAAGATGGGCGATCATGGTGGCCCTGGGTACGGCCTTTGGCAATACCGTGATCTACCGGTTCAACCTGCTTCTGCAGCGCATCAACTATCTGTTCTTTGACTGGCTGCAGATTGGGCTGTGATGGCGGTGGACGGCTTCTTGTTTCATCGCCAGGGTTGTTCTGCCGGTTATCGAGACCCAATAAGGTAGATGATTGAGCGGAAAGCCCACTCGACCGAGTGGGCTTTCCGGTGACAACGACGGGCGCAATCTTCGCGGTGCCTGACGCATTGTGGTCACAGGGCGCGCAGTGCGTCGCTCAGGCAACTCGCTGGTTAGGGAGGGGAAGCATTGGGTGCAACGGACGAGTTGAGAACAATTCTGGCAACTGATGTTGGGTCCACCACGACGAAGGCAATTTTGATTGAGAAGCAGGGAGATGAATACCGGCTGGTGACCCGGGGGGAGGTGCAGACCACCGTCGAGAAGCCCTGGGAGGACGTGATGGTGGGAGTGCGCCGGTCAATCCGGCTGGTCGAAGAGATGCTGGGTCGGCGATTCCTCGACGACGGAGAGATCATTCGACCGTCTCAGAACGGCGACGGGGTGGACTACTATGTGTCCACCAGCAGTGCCGGCGGGGGGTTGCAGATGATGGTCGCCGGTCTGGTGAGTTCGATCAGCGCCAGTTCCGCCCATCGTGCGGCGTTGGGGGCAGGTTCAGTCGTTCTGGATGTCATAGCCGTGGACGACGGTCGCTCCACCTCCGAGCACATCACGCGCATCAGGGGGTTGAGGCCGGACATCATACTGCTGTCCGGAGGAGTCGACGGGGGATCGGTCTCCTATCTGGCCGCCCTGGCCGAGACCATCCTGCAGGCCAACCCGCAGCCCCGTTTCGGCGCCACCTACAGGCTGCCTGTGGTGTATGCCGGGAACAAGGACGCGCAGGACATGGTTCAGGGCATCATGCAGGAACGTCTTGATGTGCACGTGGTGCCCAATTTGAGGCCCCGCCACGACGTTGAGAATTTGGGTCCGGCCGGGGAGGAGATTCACGACCTGTTCATGAACCACGTCATGGCCCAGGCCCCCGGCTACACCAGTCTCATGGAGTGGGTGGATACCACCATCATGCCCACCCCGGGAGCGGTGGGAAGCATCATTCGCACCATGGCGGAGAACTACGGCATAAACATCATCGGGGTGGACATCGGCGGTGCCACCACCGACATATTCTCCGACTTCGACGGGACCTTCACCCGGACTGTGAGCGCCAACCTGGGCATGAGCTACAGCATCACCAACGTCTACGAGGAAAGCGGCTTCGACAGTGTCAGGCGCTGGTGCCCCTTCGCCGTGGTGGAGGAGGGCCTCTGTGACTGGATCAGCAACAAGATGGTTCGCCCCACCACTATCCCCCAGACAATGGGCCAACTGATTCTGGAACAGGCCCTGGCGCGGGAGGCCCTGCGTCGCTCCTTCGAGCACCACAAGAGGCTGGCGCTGCGGGTGGAGGAGGAGCAGGTCGCGGGCTGGAGCGGCAGGACCGACATGTTCAAGTCGAGGGGTAGGGAGATCATCGACATGGCCAGGCTGGACATGGTCGTGGGCAGCGGCGGCGTGCTCTCCCACGCCCCGAGGCGTGAGCAGGCGGCCATGATGTTGATCGACTCCTTTGAGCCCGAGGGTATCACCGAGCTGGCGGTGGACAGCATCTTCATGATGCCGCACCTGGGGGTACTGGCATCGACCCATCCGGAGATTGCGGCGGAGGTTTTTGACAAGGATTGCTTGATTCGCCTGGGCACGGTCATCGCACCGGTGGGAAGCGGGCGGCCCGGGCGGAAGTGCGTGGATGTGACAATAGAGCTGCCCTCCGGCGAGAGATTGGAGGAGGCGGTCAACTTCGGCGAACTTAAGAGGGTGAATCTGGGAGTTGACGAGAAGGCCTCGGTGGAGGTGAGGCCGGTTCGCGCCTTTGACATGGGCGACGGCAAGGGGAGCCCAGTCAGTGCTGAGGTCTCCGGTGGCCTGGTCGGGATCGTCATCGACTGCCGAGGTCGTCCCATCATCATTCCCGAGCGCGAGGATCAGAGGGTGCAGACACTCACTCAGTGGATCCGCGAGCTGGATGTATACCCGATGGATCTGGTCGAGAAGTATCAAGAGGAGAGTCCTGTGGCTGCAGGGCCGCAGGAGGCCGACAGGAAGGAGGAGAAGAAGAGTGGCTTCTTTGCCAGATTATTCAAGCGCTAGCTACCCCATACGGCCGATCATAAAGAGAAGGGAACTGCCTCTCCCGGGGGACGTCATGGTGGCGGAGGGTGACGAGGTCACCCACGATACTGAACTGGCCAAGATCACTCTCAAGCCCGGGATTCCCTGGGTGATCCCCCTATTTCGGCTGCTGGGTGTCGAGCCGGAGGATACCCCCGACACGCTGCTGGTGGATATCGGAGAACAGGTGGAGACCGGCCAGGTCATCGCCCGGGCCAAGGCCGGCCTGTACGGGCAGAAGGAATACGAGGCACCCACCGACGGCATCCTGGAGGACGTGTCGGCCAAGTCGGGACGCCTGGTGATTCGGGAGGAGTTTGGCAAGGAGGAGCCCCCGGTGAGTTTCGACGCCGCTTTCGACCTGGGGTGCAGACCGCGCGAGCTTCCCCAGCACATGATCAGCAAGCTGGGACAGGAGGTCAAGAAGGGTTCGATCGTGGCCAAGAAGGGTGAGGCATCGGCCTTCTTCACCCGCGCAACGCGGGCCCCGATATCGGGGATCGTAACCGAGATCAATGACAAGACCGGATACATCACCATTTCCCGCCCGTTCAAGGAAATCGTCGTCACCGCCTTCATGGACGGAACGGTGACCGAGGTGATTCCCAGCTACGGCGCGGTGGTGGAGACGACGGGCGTTCTGATCAACGGCGTGTTCGGCGTCGGCCCGCAGAACCACGGCGAGCTGGCCCTCATGGATCCTGACCCGGCCGCCAATCTCACGCCGGACATGATCGGCGATGAACTGCTGGAGAAGGTGCTCGTTGTCGGCGGCTATGCCAGCAACGAGGCGCTGGAGAGAGCGCTGGAGGTGGGAGTCAACGGGGTCATTTGCGCCACCGCCAGCTACCTCAACCTGGTGAATTCGCTGGGAGTGAAGCTGGGGGTGGGGATCACCGGACAGGAGGACATCGACATGACGGTGATCCTGATGGAGGGCTTCGGCGAACTCACCATGCGGCGGCACGCCTTCGAGGCGCTCAGGCAGCTCGACGGCATGGGTGTTTCGATCAACGGGCGGACGCAGATCCGGGCGGGCGCCATCCGGCCGGAGATCGTGTGTCCCTTCCCCGGCTATGACGGCCCCGTGTACGAGGCGGAGGAGGTGGATGAGGACATCGTCGTCGGGCAGCGGGTGCGGATCGTCAGTGCCCCCTATTTCGGCGCCCTGGGTGAGGTGGGCGGCATGCCCAGTCGCCCCGAGGAGATCGAGACCGGGGCCAGGGTTCCCGTGGCCCGGATCAAACTTGAAGATGAGGACATGGAGGTGAGCATTCCCCGCAAGAACGTGGAGATATTCTGAGCAATTATGCTGAGAGGGCGGAGAGAGGGAGTCCGATATGCTGCTGGACGAGCTGTCTGAGGAGCGGCGGGACGAGATGATTGAGGGTATGAGCCAGCGTCTGCAGAAGTGGGGAATGATGACGCCTGCCATGCTGTTCACCGAGGTCTTCCGTCCCCTTTCCTTCATCATGAGCCAGGCCATACACTTCTTTGCCCCCATCGGTGACACGCTGACGGGCCACCCGTACATGTCCGAGGCGGGCTTTCTCTTGCAGGATCGCGACAATATAGACAGATTCCTCGATCGCCTCGAAGAGTTGTCCCGGGCAGAACTCAAAAAGGATGATCCCGGCGACGGGGACGGCGATGATGGTCCCGACGGGGGTGGCGGTGAGTGCCCCGATGGGGATGGCGATGATGACCCCGACGGGGATGGGGATGGCGGCCCCGATGGGGACGGGGAT
>JAWOBW010000122.1:0-4059 GCA_046484105.1 Bacillota bacterium | reverse complement strand
AGACGTCGGTCATACCGGATTGATGCAGTGAATCCATCACTGGGTGTCCATTCACGGTAGACGAAGCGCCCTCCCCACAGCTTGCTCACGATACACCTCCTCAATCGACGATCAGTCTCGCCTCTTCCGGTGCGGCCGCACCGCGCTTCATTTTCGAATACACCACAGTGGGCAGGCGCCAGTAGTTGATGAAGCCCTCGGCGGCCTGGTGGTCGAAGGCGTCATCATCGCCATAGGTGGCCAGCGACCGGTCGTACATGGAACACTCGGATTTCCTGCCCACCACCTGGCAGCTTCCCCTGAATAGCTTCACGCGCACTGAGCCAGACACACTTTCCTGGCTCTCATCCATGAAGGCGTCGAGAGCCGCCCTGAGGGGGGAATGCCACAGCCCGCAGTAGGCCAGCTCGGCGTACCTGGGTTCCAGCGTGGCCTTGAAGTGAGCCAGCTCCCGCGGGAGGGTGAAACTCTCCATCTCCCGGTGGGCGGTGATCAGGACGGTGGCGGCGGGGGCCTCGTAGATCTCCCTGGATTTGATTCCCACCAGCCGGTTTTCGATGTGATCAATGCGACCGACGCCGTGCCGGCCGGCGACTTCATTCAGGGTGGACACCAGCTCTGTCAGGGACATTTCGCGGCCGCTTAGCCGGGTGGGGACTCCCCGTTCGAAGCGAATCTCGACGTATTCGGGCTGCGCGGGCGCACTGTCGGGGGGCACCGTCCAGGTGAAGGCTTCCTCGGGGGCTTCTACCCAGGGGTCCTCCAGGACTCCGCACTCTATGCTGCGGCCCCAGAGGTTCTCGTCTATGCTGAAGGGGTTTTCCTTGCCCACGGGCACCGGAATCTCGTGCTCCTGGGCGTAGGCGATCTCATCCTCTCTCGACATGGGCCATTCCCTCACGGGAGCGATGATCTTGAGATCGGGATTAAGAGCCGCGATGGAGGTGTCGAATCGGACCTGATCGTTGCCCTTGCCGGTGCATCCGTGGGCCACGGCCTCGGCCCCCATCTCCTCCGCCACTTCCACCAGAAGCCTGGCGATCAGGGGGCGGGAGAGAGCCGAGGCTAGCGGGTACTTGCCCTCGTAGGTGGCGTTTGCCTTTAGGGCCGGCAGGATGTAGTTTTTGCACAGGTCGTCGCGGGCGTCCAGCAGGAGGGAATGCAGGGCGCCGATGCGCAGGGCCTTATCCCTGACTGCCTCGAGATCCCTGGCCGCCCCCACGTTGACGGCCAGGGCGATGACCTCGTATCCATGTCTGTGCTGCAGCCACTTGATGGCCACCGATGTGTCCAGTCCTCCAGAATATGCCAGCACGACTTTCTTCATTGCTCACACTCCTTGAGATACTCCAAAACAGGTTCAGGGCGCCAACATGTGTATAATTATACTCCCCACGTGCTTATACATGCAACCTCGGATTTGCAGCATTTCTCGTATGCAGTGCACGGAAGGTAACGCCTGTGCATTGCCGAAATAATAGAGGTGGAAGACATCGGGCTGTCAGCCCGGGCGGGCCGGTGCCTGACCCGGGTCCGGGCCCGCTCTGAAGCTGATGAGGGAGGCCATATCTGGCGAGAGGTGGTCAGATGCAGTTTCGCGACGAGGAGGAGTTTGCGCTGCAGCTGGATGGCGAGGAGGACCCGGCTCTTCTCCGGGACCGCTTCTACCTGCAACCGGGGGTCATCTACATGGACGGAAACTCTCTCGGTCTCATGTCCCGGGATGCGGAGAAGGAGCTTCTGCGGGGGCTGCGGCAATGGAGGGAGCTGGGGATCCGGGGCTGGCTGGAAGCCGAGCCGCCATGGTTTCACCTCGCGGAGGAACTGGGCCGGCGCCAGGCGGAGATGATGGGGGCGGACGCCGACGAGGTGGTGTCAGCCGCCTCGACCACCGTCAACCTGCACGCACTGGTGAGCAGCTTCTACTGCCCGGAGGAGGGGCGAGAGGGCATCCTGGCTGACGAGCTGAACTTCCCCTCTGATCTGTACGCATTGACGAGCCAGCTGCGGATGCGGGGTGTGGATCCGGGCAGGCACCTCCGGCTGGTGCGCAGCCGCGACGGCCGGTTCCTCGAGGAAGACGACATCATCGAGGCCATGACGCCGGATGTGCAGCTGGCGGTGCTTCCCTCGGTGCTGTACCGCAGCGGACAGCTGCTGGACATGAGGAGGCTCACCCGGGAGGCTCATGACCGGGGCATCACCATCGGTTTTGACTGCAGCCACTCAGCCGGGGTGGTGCCGCACCGGCTGTCCGAATGGGGAGTGGACTTCGCCTTCTGGTGCAGCTACAAGTATCTCAACAGCGGCCCGGGGGGAATCGCCTCGCTGTACGTGAACCGGAGACACTTCCGGCGTCGCCGGGGCCTGGCCGGCTGGTGGGGCTGTGACAAGAGCAGTCAGTTTGACATGAAGAGTGAATTCGAGCCGGCACGCGGGGCCGGGGGCTGGCAGATTGGCACAGTGAGTGTCTTCAGTGCCCTGCCCCTGCTGGGCTCACTGCGGCTTCTGGGCGAGGCGGGCATTGAGAGGGTAAGGGCCCGCTCCCTGCGCCTGACGTCGTACATGATATACTTGGTCGACCAGCTGCTGTGCGCCCCGCCCTACGATTGTGCGCTGGGGACTCCGAGAGAGGAGAAGCGGCGCGGGGGGCACGTTGCGGTGAAGCACCCGGAGGCTCTTCGCATAGTGCAGGCTCTGAAGGCGAGAGGGGTGGTGCCCGACTACCGCCCTCCCGACGTCATCAGGCTGGCCCCGGTAGCCCTTTACAACACGTATCACGAAGTGCACACTGCAGTGAGGCACATCCGACAGATTATCGCGCAACGGGAATACGAACACTACAGCACACAACGACAGCCAGTATCGTGACCCGTCGCGAAATCCACGTTGTTCTGGGGGTATGAAAGTGTGTCCGAACCACTTCGAGGGGAACTTGCTGCCGGCGGCAATCGGAAGCCTTCCTCACCGTGATGTGGGGGATGCTCTCGATCTGGTCAGGGAATTCCTCCCGGAGATTCCCTTCTGGCCGCAGCTTCCGCGGCGCAGCCCGCTGGAACAGATGCAGCGTCAGTACCTCCCGGGTCTGCCCGGCCTGATCTGTGAGGATAGGCCCCGAATCAGCCTGAAAAGGGGGCGCGAGGAGGCGATGCGCCTGTACGAGGCGGTCATTGAGGAGAGGGAATGGGTGTGCCCCCCCAGGGAGAGGGCAGCCGGTCTGTATGCCTTTGCCGAGGCAGAATGGGACTCGGCCCGGCTGGTGAAGGGTCAGATCCTGGGCCCGGTGAGTCTGGGCCTGTCGGTCGTCGATGAAGGGGACCTGCCGGTGATGTACTCCGCGGAGATCATGGACTGGGTGGTCAACCACCTGGCCCTGGCGGCGCGCTGGCAACAGCGGTTCCTCTCCCAGCTGGATGTGCCCACCCTCATATTCTTCGATGAGCCGTACATGGCCACCTACGGGTCGGCCCACTTCCCCTATTCCGGCGAGTCGGTGCGGGAGGCTCTCAGGGGGGTGCTCGAGGGTCTGGAGGGCATGACGGGAGTGCATTGCTGCGGAAACACCGACTGGGATCTGATCCTCGATCTGGACCTGGATGTGGTGTGCTTCGATGCCCACAACTACGGACGGCAGTTCTGCCTGCACGGCGACCGAATAGGCTCCTTCCTGCGCTCCGGGGGGATACTCGCCTGGGGCATCGTCCCGGTCAATGAGGATGTGAGCAGGGTGACCGCCGCCGGCCTGGTGAGCGACTGGAGGAACATGGCCGGGGAGCTGTCATCCAGGATCGATGTTTCCCTCGACCATCTGGCCCGCTCGTCATTTCTGACGCCTGCCTGTGGCCTGGGTCCCGCCAATGTAGCCCTGGCAGACCGCGCCCTTTCGCTTCTGAGGGAGGTTTCCGACCGCCTGCGAGACGAAATGTTGTAGGCGGGCGATTGTTGGCTGGACCTGGAGGGGATCCCGACGTGATCTGATCCTGCCCGCTGCGTCTGTGCCACCGGGGGATAATCCACGTGCGTCCGAGAGCTGCCTTTCTGCCACTCATCATAATCTGC
>JAWOBW010000048.1:0-32107 GCA_046484105.1 Bacillota bacterium | reverse complement strand
TGCTCACTGCGCAGCGCCATCGAGCGGATCACCGAGTCGGCCGTGGTGAATCTGGCCCGGGAGGCGCCCGCCGATCTCGCCCGCCTCGGACTGCAGTCGCCCCGGCTCGCCCTCGCCGCCCTGAACCCCCACGCAGGAGACGGGGGGCTGTTCGGCGAGGAAGAGATCAGGATTCTCGCGCCCGCGGTGCGACGCGCCCGGCGGGAGGGTCTGGATTTGTGCGGACCGGTTCCCGCCGATGCCGTCTTCCACCTCGCTCACTCCGGGCACTATGATGCGGTACTGTCGCTGTTTCACGACCAGGGGCACATCGCGGCCAAGACGCTGGACTTTCACCGCACCATCAGCCTCACCTTCGGACTGCCCTTTCTGCGCACCTCGGTGGATCACGGGACTGCCCTCGATCTGGCGGGAAAGGGACGGGCGGACAGCACCTCGATGGAGGAGGCGGTCATTGCCGCCGCCCACTGGGGACCGACCTGGCGAAAGCAGGAAAGTAGCTTCAGGTGACGAAAGGACACCACTGGAGACAGTTCTCGGGCGTTGTTGGGAATTGTGAGAGTTCATCCAGTTGTGAGGAGGTCAAAAGATGCTGGCAATCACCAACGGAAGGGTACTGACGATTACCGGAGGTATGCTCGAACACGGCACGGTTCTCATCGACGGTGACAAGATCGCCGCGGTGGGGACAGACGTCGAGATCCCGGACGGGGCGGAGATCATCGACGCTGCGGGCAAGTGGGTCACCCCGGGACTGATCGATGCGCACAGCCACATCGGTCTCTTTGGCGAACCGCGGACCTGGGCGACAGCTGACGGGAACGAGACCACCAATCCAGTGACGCCGCAGCTGCGGGGAATCGATTCCCTAAATCCCGACGATCCCTCCTTTGCGGACGTCCTCGCCGCCGGGGTCACCTGCGTATACACCCAGCCCGGAAGCGCGAACATAATCGGAGGAACCGGAGTCGCCATCAAGCTGAGCGGTGAAACCGTCGACGAGATGGTGATACCGGGGACCGAGGGTATGAAGATGGCGCTCGGTGAGAATCCGAAGAGGGTCTACGGCGTTGGCAGCAAGAAGACACCGGCGACCCGCATGGCCAATGCGGCGGTGCTGCGGGAGGCCCTGGTTTCAGCCCAGAACTACCTGAACAAGATCGAGAAGGCGCGGGCTAAGGCCGAGAAAGAAGGAGACGAGGAACCGGATCTTCCCGAGAGGGATCTGCGGTGGGAGGCCCTGGGCAAGGTGTTGACCGGGGAGATGTCCGCCCACATTCACTGTCACCGGGCGGACGACATACTCACGGCCATCCGGGTGGCGGAGGAGTTCAAGATCCGCTACAGCCTGGAGCACGTGACCGAGGGCTACAAGATCAAGGAGATTCTGGTCGATAAGGGGGTCCCCTGCATAGTGGGCCCGCTGCTGATGGCCAGGGGCAAGATGGAGATCAAGGATGTGACCCTCGCCAACCCCGGCATTCTCGCCCGGGCGGGGGTGAAGGTCTGCATACAGATGGACGGGGCCTCCAGCACCCAGTGGCTGCCGGTGGTGACCGGCCTCGCGGTGCGGGAGGGGATGCCCGAGGACGAGGCCATGAGGGCGATCACCATAAACCCGGCAGAGGTGTTGGGCATTGCCGACCGGGTCGGCAGCCTGGAGGCCGGCAAGGATGCGGATGTGGCCATCTTCGACGACAATCCGCTCCTCAACTACAGCAAGTGCGTGGCCACCTTCGTTGAGGGCAGGGCGGTATATGAGCTGGAGAAGGAGTGAGGAACGGGCCCTGCCCCGGTGAGCCCGGGGCGGGGCCCCGAGAGGAGGGAACATGTCCAAGACGCGGATGGAGCCCGGCACCGTTCTGTATCCGGTGCCGGCAGTGATGGTAAGCTGTGCCGACCGCGGTGGCAACGCCAATATCATAGCCATCGCCTGGATCGGGGTCCTGTCTTCCGACCCACCGGTGTTGGGGGTGGGGGTCAGAGGGAGCAGGCATTCTCACTCTCTGATCACCGACAGTGGTGAGTTCGTGGTCAACATCCCCACTGTGGACCAGGTAGAGGCTCTCGACTACTGCGGAACCGTTTCGGGCAGGGACCGCGACAAGTTTGCCGACACCGGGCTCACGGCGGGGAAGGCGGCGACTCTGCTGTACGCCCCGGTGATTGAGCAGTGCCCGGTGAACCTCGAATGCAGGGTGATCGACCGTCGACCGCTGGGGAGCCACGATTGTTTCATGGGCGAAGTGGTCGGAGTCCAGGTCGACGATGCATGGGTGGACGAGCGGGGAGGTCTTTCCTTGAGCGAGGAGTCCCTGCTCGCCTACGTGCGGGGTCAGTATCACCGGGTGGGGGAGAGGCTCGAACGGGGCGGATTCGCCGCCCGCGGGGATTGAGATGCCCTGGGTTCAGTGCATTGATTCCCTGCCTCGCAGTGCCCGCCTGGCCATCGACGAGGACCTGGTCTGTGGTCGCTTCGTCAGGCGAGTGAACCGGTTTGTCGCCGAGGTTGAGATTCTCGGCGAGATTGAGGCAGTGCACCTGGCGAATTCCGGGCGCCTCTCCCAGCTGCTGATCCCGGGCAACTGGGTGGGCCTCGCGGATCGGCCCTCGCCCACCCGCAGGACCTCCCGGGACCTGGTGCTGGCCGCCCTACTGGGCGAGAGTTGCTCCCGATGGATCTTAGTCGATTCGCGCCTGCCGGTGGAGGTAGTCTGGCAATCGCTGCGCGACGGTGACCTGCCGGAGTTTTGCCGTCTGCGGGAGGTGAGGCGAGAGGTGCCCGCCGGCCGCAGCCGCTTCGACTTCCAGTTGACAGATGAGGAGGGCGGCGAGCTCTGCTGGATGGAGGTCAAGTCCGTGACCCTGGCAGTCTCAACTCCCAGCGGGATCGAGGCCCGTTTCCCCGACGCCCCCACCGAGAGGGGAGTCAGGCACCTGCGGGATCTGACCGCCCTGGTGCGCCGCGGTGATCGGTGTGCGGTGGCCTTCGCCGTCTGCCACCCGGGGGCGGTCTCGGTGGCGGCCCACCCGGAGGTTGATCCGGGCTTCGCCAGGGCACTGTGGGACGCCGCCATGGCGGGGGTCGAGGTCTATGCCTATCGAATACTGTCGGATCCTCGCTCCGGTTCCTGGTTGGAAGGTCGACTGCCCGTGAGGATGGAGGAGTCCTGTCGAAACTACACCTGACTGTCCCCTCTCACCACCGCCTATGCTTTCTCAGCCTGCTTGTCTGTCCGCAATATATAGTGTTTACTGGTCATGCGGCATCCTATATCTTGTGGCGAGAGGACTGAATCGGGATGAGATGCCCTCACTGCGGCAAACTCGGGAGTCGGGTGCTGGATTCGCGTCCGGCGGAGGAGAACCGCTCTGTGCGCCGGCGGCGCGAGTGTCCCCATTGCCAGCGACGGTTCACGACCTACGAGCGCATAGATGAGGCGCCTCTGATGGTCCTGAAGAGGGACGGCAGGCGTGAGAGATTCCAGCGAGACAAGATCCTCAGAGGTGTGGTCACCGCCTGCGAGAAACGTCCCGTCAGCATGGATGACCTGCAGAACCTGGTCAATGATGTTGAGTATCAGATCAGGGCGGATGCGTCCGAGGAGGTAACCTCACGGGACATAGGAGAAAGGGTCATGGAGAGGCTGCGGGAGCTGGACGAGGTGGCCTACATTCGCTTTGCCTCGGTGTACCGGCTCTTCGCCGATGTTGAGGCCTTTCGCCGGGAGGTGGCCCAGCTGCGCAGAGACCGAGAGGACGAGAGGAGGCATCGAGGGGAGTGAATGTCGAAGATATGATGGATCGCGACGACCTGGGCCTGAATGAAAATGCCCTGACTGTCCTGAGGAAGCGGTATCTGGCCAAGGACAGTGAGGGAAACCCCGTCGAGAGCCCGCGTCAGATGCTGGAGCGTGTGGCCAGGAACGTAGCTGTCATCGATGTTCTGTACTGGCCCGAGGTGTATGATCCAGCCGGTGGAGTTGAGGCCCCGGCGGAGGAGGAAACCGATTGGGAGGGTGCGGATGTGGCGCACCTCACCACGTACGATCTTCAGACCCTGAAGAAGGCATACCGCGCGCATGCGGAACAGGGTTGCATGAAGATCAGTTTTGACCAGGTGTGTGAACTGATCAGGGAGCGGGAGGCGGAGGTGCGCGTCCTGCAGGAGGCCTTCTTCCGGACGATCTGCAGCAGGGAGTTTCTGCCCAATTCTCCCACCCTGATGAATGCCGGGAGGGAGCTGCAGCAGCTGTCAGCGTGTTTCGTCCTGCCGATTGAGGACAGCATGGAGAGCATCTTCGAATCCATCAAGAACGCCGCACTCATACATAAATCCGGGGGAGGAACCGGGTTCAGCTTCAGCCGGCTCCGTCCCAAGAACGATGTGGTCCGCACCACCGGGGGGATTGCCAGCGGCCCAGTTTCCTTCTTGAAGGTGTTCAACGCTGCCACGGAGGCGGTGAAGCAGGGTGGAACCCGCAGGGGTGCGAACATGGGCATTCTCCGGGTCGATCATCCCGACATCATGGAGTTCATCACCTGCAAGAGCGACAACGAGGCAGTGACGAACTTCAACCTGTCGGTGGCCATCACGGATGAGTTCATGGATGCCTTGGAGAGGGGAGAGGAGTATCCTCTGGTTAATCCGCGCGACGGCAGCGTGGTGAGGGAAGTGCCGGCACAGCAGGTCTTCGAGCTGCTGTCGGAGATGGCGTGGAAGAATGGGGAACCCGGGGTGATCTTCCTGGACTGCATAAATTCGGACAACCCCACGCCGGAGGTGGGAATGATTGAGAGTACGAATCCCTGCGGCGAACAGCCCCTCCTCCCCTACGAGAGCTGTAACCTGGGTAGTGTGAATCTGAGCGCCTTCGTGCGGGACACCGGATGGTACAGCGACCAGGGGCAGCAACTGGAGCCGGCAGACGTGATCAGGTGGGACGACCTGGCCGAGACGGTTCACCTCGCCGTCCGCTTTCTCGACAATGTCATCGACGCCAACAGGTATCCGGTGGACGAGATCGGCAGGACGACCCGTCTGAACCGGAAGATCGGCCTCGGCGTCATGGGATGGGCGGAGATGCTTCTCAAGCTGGGGATCCCTTACGACAGTGAGAAGGCTGTGTCGCTGGCCGGAGATGTCATGAGCTTTATCGACGAAGAATCCAAGAAGGCCAGTCGGGCACTCGCGGACGAGAGAGGAGTGTTTCCCGCCTACGAGGGCAGCTCCCATGCGAAGAGGGGCCTCCCCCAGCGCAATGCCACCACCACCACCATCGCCCCCACCGGCACCATAAGCATAATCGGGGGTACCAGCAGTGGCGTGGAACCGCTGTTCAGCATTGCCTTCACCCGGCACGTACTCGATGGCGAGAAGCTGGTGGAGGTCAATGGGGTGTTCGAGGAGGTGGCCCGGGCGGCGGGCTTTTACTCGGACGAGCTCATGGCCAGCCTGGCGGGCGGCGAATCGCTGCAATCGCGGCGGGATGTTCCCGAGTGCGTCAGGAGGGTGTTCATGACCGCCCTTGACATCAGTCCGCACTGGCACATTCACATGCAGGCTGCGTTCCAGAAGTACACGGACAATGCGGTGAGCAAGACCATCAACTTCCCGCAGGAAACCTCCAGGGAGGACATACTGGAGGCATTCAGGCAGGCCCACGAACTGGGATGCAAGGGCCTGACGGTGTACAGGGTGGGCAGCCGCGAGGAGCAGGTACTGGTGGTGGGCAGGGAAGAAGAAGAGGCGCCGCCGGCCGAACCGGGCGTCGAGTGGGGCCGCATCAGACCCGTCTCCCGCACCAGCAGGTTGCGGGGCATCACCGTGCGCAAGGCCACTCCCATGGGCAACCTCTTCCTGACTCTGAACATGCACAGAACCCATCCGTTTGAGCTGTTTGCCCAGATCGGAAAGGCGGGCAGTGATGTCGCCGCCTTCACCGAGGGAATTGCGCGCCTGATATCGTTGGCCTTTCGGTGCGGCGTGGATCCCCAGGCCGTGGCCGACCAGCTCATCGGCATAGGTGGAAGTCGATCGGTGGGGTTCGGTCCCAACCGTATCCGGTCAGTTCCGGACGCCATAGGCCAGTTCATTCAGCAATACATCGAGTCGGACGCACACTTCGCCGACGAAGATGAGGACGACGATGCTCTCACTCAGCTGGATCTGGCGGATCTCGCGGCCCGGAAGGTGCCGGCGCCCTCCGGGGGTGAGCAGGCGGGGAGTCGCAGATATGCCCTCTGCCCGGCCTGTGGGCTCAACGCGGTCATATACCAGGAGGGATGTGTGTACTGCCTGGCCTGTGGCTACACGGAGTGCTGAGGTGCCGTGAGGTCACTGTTGCGTCACTCTGACGCTGGCAGACCGGTGAAGTGCAGGGCGGTGTCTGCGCCCCGGTTCTTGATATCGGTGTGAAGGGGCCCCGGCAGTCCCGGGAGCAACGAGTCTCCGGGGCCCCGCATTGCTGGGTGCGGTTATCCTTCAATCCGTAGGTCCCGGCCCCGGGTGCGCCCCTCTTTCGGCATCTCAATGGTCAGGACACCGTCCTCAAAGTGGGCGCGGGCTTCCTCGGGCGATACGGGTGAGGGCAGAGAGAACGTCCGCTGAAAACTGCCGCGACGTCTCTCCCGCCGGAGATAGTTGCCCTCGCGCGTTTCCGCCCGTTGTTCCTGCGCCCCCTGTAGGTGAACAGACGTTTCGGTGACGTGTATCCTGAGGTTCTCACGGCTCACTCCGGGAACCTCGGCCACCAGCTGGTAGTGATCGCCCCTGTCTTCAAGGTCCGCCAACGGCGAACCGAGGACACCGCCCCATACGCCAATGTCGAAATCCTCGGGGAACCGATTCATTCCGCGAAATGGTCTTCCCGGTATCAGGTAGTTCATGGGTCATTCCTCCCGTGATGAGTGGGTTTCGCCTGGTAGATACCTTGCCCGTCGCCGGGGGATATAACACCTCTGACCGAATCCCCTGGTCCCTCATCCCCGGAGGGCACGGAATGCAGACGGTGATGAGCGGGAAGATGGGCGAGCCCTTCGTGTAATGAGTGATACTGCCCTCACCGACGCGCAATTGAGAGCTTCCGCGTGTCCACCTGCTGACATCCCTTCCCGATGCCAGTTGCCCCGGCTCCACAGCACTGTCGGGTTGGAGCGGTGCGGGTGACATGTTCATGTCCGCCAGTCAGTCTGATTTGGATTTCAATGTCCGAGTGATACAGCACCATTCTGCACTGGCAGCGCGATTATGAGAATGCCGATTAGAGGATTTCGTTGCTGGGCGTCGAATAAATGACAAAAGCCATCAGCTCCGGAGTGCTGTCCGGAGCCGTGGATTGGCGACGACTGTGACGGCACGGCCATGGCACATCCACATCGGATCGCAGGGGCAACACAAGGACCACAGAACCAGTCGACCGGAGGAAGAGAATACACCTGGGAAGGGGTCTGGGACAGTGTTGACCACGGTTAACAGAAAGCTTGTACTTCTCATTGTGTTTGCGTTCATCCTGTCTGTGGCAGTTTCCGCCTGTGCCCCCGAGGAAGAGACAGTAGACGAGCCGGGAGAGCCAGGGGAGACGAGGGAGGGTGGCACGCTGGTAATCGGTCGTGCTACTGAAGGTGACACCCTGGATCCACATCGCACTCTCGCTGCGGCATCGTCCGCGGTGTTCACTCAGATCCTGGATACCCTGATCGTGGTGGACACGGACATGACTTTCCAGCCGGGATTGGCCGAGGATTGGGACATATCTGAAGACGGGCTCACCTACACTTTCCATCTCCGAGATGATGTGAACTTCCACGATGGACCTCCTGTGAATGCTGAGGCAGTCAAGTTCACCTTCGACCGCATAATGGATGAGACTGAGGTGGCGCCCTGCCTGGACCAGCTGGGCCCGTTGGTGGATGTGGAGGTCGTGGACGACTATACCATCAGCTTCACCCACTCAGAACCCTTCGCCCCCTTCCTGTACAATCTGTCGGTGGCCTATCTCGGCATTCTGTCACCAACCGCCGTCGAGGAATACGGGGAGGATTTCGGCCAGAACCCGGTGGGCAGTGGCCCGTTCATGTTCGAGGAGTGGATTCCCGGTGAGCGGACCGTACTGGTGCGTAACCCCGACTATGTCCAGCGTTACCCCTACGCGGACAACCCCGGCCCGCCCTACGTGGAGAAGCTGGTATTCAGGACCATCTCAGAGGACCAGACCCTGGTCGCCAGCCTCGAAACGGGCGAGGTCCACATGGGTACGCCACCGCTGGCCGAAGTGAGCAGGCTGGAGGATGATCCCGACTTCAACATGTACTACACGGAGGGCGGCACTCAATTCTACTACCTGGAATTCGTCTGGAAGAAATGGCCTTTCGACGACATCCGGGTTCGCCAGGCTGTCGCCCACGCCATTGATCGATCTGAGTTCATCACCGTCGCTTTTGAGGAGATGGCCAAGGAGATCAAGTCTCCCATGCCTCCGGCCATCATGGGTTACAGCGAGGAGGTCGGGGAGCAGTACGGCTTTGACCACGACCTGGAGAAGGCCAAGTCTCTTCTTGCCCAGGCCGGCTGGGAAGACGTCGACGGTGATGGGATACTTGACAAGGACGGAGAGGCGTTTTCCGTCATCTACTACACCTGGGATGATCCCCGCCAGCAGAGGTCGGCCCAGCTGGTTCAGAATCACCTGAGCAAGGTGGGCATTGAAGTCAACATCGAGAGTATGGAGATCGGCACTTTATTTGCGAAGCAGCCGGAGCAGAACCACCACATGAATATCATGGGGTGGAGCTGGGGTGAGCCGACGATTCTGACCATGATGTGGGCAGATTATCGAAATATGGGTATATACGATGTGGATGTCGACAATCCACCCCTGGCAGAATTGCTGAAGAAAGCTGACACCACCCCTCAGCCCGAGGAACGAATGAAGTACATCGAGGAGATTCAGAAGATTACGCTGGAGGATGCGCTGATCATTCCCATTTGCTCTCCCAAGAACGTAGTTGCGGTTCGCGAGGAGGTAAAGGACTTCAAGTTTGGACCGTACGGTCGCTGGTTCTACGGTGACATCTGGATTGATGAGTGATCGCTGGCCGTGAATCTACGGTAGGGAGCGCAGGCGCTGAGCACCTGGTGTTCAGCGCCTGCGCCGAAGACGGAGGTGCTGCGTTTTGTATCAGTACATAGCGAAACGCCTGCTGTGGGCAGTGCCGGTGGTGGTCGGAGTCTCCATCCTCATTTTCTCCATGATGCATCTGGTGCCGGGTGATCCAGTGGACATCATGACTGCGGAGCAGAAACCCTCACCTGAGGTTCGAGAAGCCCTGCGGCGCCAGCTGGGGCTTCACCTTCCCATCCATATCCAGTACCTCAACTGGGCGGGCAGTGCCCTGAAGGGAGACCTGGGAAGGTCGATTCGGAGCAACCGACCCGTGGTGCAGGAGATTGGCTACCGGTATTTCAACACTGTCAAGCTCGCGGTGGCAAGCATCATCATCGCGGGCTGCATAGGAATAGTACTGGGCGTGATATCAGCGGCGCGCAAGGACAGCATCATCGACAACGTCACCCGAATACTGGCCCTGATCGGTGTATCAATGCCTAGTTTCTGGATGGGTCTTCTTCTGATTCTACTCTTCGCCGTGCGCCTTGGCTGGCTGCCAGTCGCCGGTTCGGACACCCCGCAACACCTTGTCTTACCCGCGTTCACACTGGGGGTCGGTTCAGCGGCAATACTGGCCAGGATGACGAGGTCTTCCCTTCTCGATGTGCTGCAGGAGGATTACGTTACCACCGCCAGGGCGAAGGGGCTTCATTCCAGGATCGTCCTGTACAAGCACGCTCTCCGCAATGCCTTCATTCCCGTCATCACGATGATGGGGCTGCAGTTCGGTTACCTCCTGGGAGGTGCATTCGTCATCGAAGTGGTCTTCGCCTACAACGGGCTCGGTGCCGTCGGAGTCCGTGCCATATTGGCGAGAGACTTCCCCCTGGTTCAGGGAGCGATTCTGGTAGATGCACTCACGATAGTGGCGGTCAATGTCGTGGTCGATCTTCTCTACGCGGTGCTGGATCCCCGCATCGCATACAGCTGATTGGAGTGGTCTCTCAGTGGATGCAAATCTGCAGCGGCCGATCACCGAGGAAGACGATATGCCGCGCAGCGAGAGTTACATCAGGGGAGCACTCAGAAAGCTGATCAGAAAGAGGGCTGCCCAGATTGGGGTTGCCATGCTGCTGCTGCTGAGCCTCACGGCTGCTTCCGCCCAGTGGCTCGCCCCCTACGATCCCACCGATATGGATGTCTCCCGGCGCCTGCAACCGCCCAGCAGCCAGCATCTTTTGGGCACTGACGAGTTCGGCCGTGATTTGCTGAGCCGCCTCATTCACGGCTCGCGCATCACCTTTCAGATCGGCATCATAAGCGTGGGCATCTCCATGATAACCGGGGGCATCATCGGATTGATCGCCGGGTTCTTCGGCGGCACCGTGGACATGCTGGTCATGCGATTCATCGACATCATGATGGCATTCCCGAGCATTGTGCTCGCCCTGGCCATAATCGCGATTCTCGGTCCCAGCCTCAACAATGTCATGATAGCCGTGGGACTGGGCTCCATGCCGACCTATGCCCGTCTCACCCGCGGGACCTGCCTGTCTGTCATGGAGAACGATTACGTGCAGGCAAGCAGAGCAGTTGGCGCGACCGACGCGAGGACTGCCCTGCGGCACGTGTTGCCCAACATCATATCGCCCATCATCATCCTGGCGACCCTGGGATTGCCCGGAGCCATTCTGTCCGCCGCCGGCTTGAGCTTCATCGGTCTCGGGGCACAGCCCCCCTCGCCTGAATGGGGTGCGATTCTCTCCAGTGGTCGCGCCTACATACGCTCAGCCTGGTGGATGACAACATTCCCGGGTCTGGCCATCATGGTGGTCGTACTGGGCTTCAACCTGCTGGGCGATGAACTGCGGGATGTACTGGATCCCCGGCTCAGGCAGTACTGAGTCAGTGTAGGCCCGGGAAGCTGGGTCCGGGCCGGAGCATAGTGTAGATTGCGACGAGAAGCAGGCCTGCGAAAGTTAGCATGACAATCAGGAGGGTTGCCTGCAGCCACTGGGGCGTCTGCCGCCACAGGTTCCCGAGTGCTGCCGGCGCCGCACTCCGCAATCGATGGATCTTCTCATGCCATTTCATGGTAGATACACCACCCGAATGAGAGCAAAGGTGTGGGTCCACCAGGAGAAGAGGATGACTGCGATCAGCGGGCTGAGCAGCTCGTGGTGGAGCGGATGACGCAGGTGGAACAGTATCACCAGCCCACCCGCAATGATCATGTGAATCGCCTGATCGGTGACGTCAGGCGCTGCACTGCGAAGGTCGATGAGATGAATGTTGGTCAGTTGCAGCAGTGCGACAATGAGGACGGCACCGAGAGAGATCCAGAGTGGTCGTGAGCTGTCAACCCGCGTCCCCAGGAAGTGAGCCAGCAGGGCGGCGAGGGCCAGCAGGGGGAAATTGGCCAGGATCTGGAGGCCCCCGAGTGCGGCCAGCTGAACCGCATGGAAGACAGCCGAGCCTGTGATGTGTTCCTCCTCGACGCCCACCAGGTTCCAGCGCGTCACGGGGGCGGGATCACCTGAGCGTGCCACATACACCGCGGAAGTGGCGCCCTGCATCTGTGAGAAGATGAGATGCACCTGCCCGCCTGGACCTGCGGAAAGGTGAGGTGTCCCGGCTCCTTCAAATCCGAAGGTCCAGTTGCGGATTCCATCGGCCGGCAACAGCAGGTTCTCCCTGCAGTGAGCAGAACTCACTCCGTCCACGCGGCTGGCTCCCGATGTGCCGTAGTCCGCCCAGGCGAGCCAACAGGCAGGTGGAGCGTCAGAAAGCTGGTGCTGTCCCGGGGTCACCATTGCCGCTATCTCACCCTTGCCGCGGGGATTCATATGGAAGATGACCGATGCCTCCGAAACGTCGCTGTTCAGCGGAATTGCCATGAGACCCGCGGCGCTGTGCTCGGCCGGTGCCGTGACGTCGCCACAGGCGAGCAGTACGTCACCTGCATCGGGTGTACTCAATGTCGCGTAGGGAGAGGTGTCTTCAATCCCGGGGGCAAACCCGGGCACGAGGGGTCGAAGATCCAGGTCGATGTCCTCGCCGCGGGCATCGTGGCCGATATCGGCCAGCCAGATGGTGCCGGTGCGCATGTACTGCTGCTCGAAGACCACGATAGATGTGCTTCCAGCGGAGGAAGCGACCACCCGCGGAAACCTCACTGGACCGGAGGGACGTGCCCCGCTGCCGGGGTGATCTCGCAGTGCGATTGAGGACAGTGCATCGACTCCGGTGATCTCAGCGTCCGCGGGCAGCACCATAGTGCGCACATCCACCTGCGATTTCCTGTAGTCTTCCCAGCTGATGATCAGGCAACCAGAGTTCAGACCAATGTCCACCCCGCCGACTGCGTGGGGGAAGGATCTCTGATGCAGAATGTAGATGTGATCTTGTTGCCCGGGCGTCACCGCGGCGGCGGTGATGTGGTACTCGGTTCCGTCATAGGAGGTCCACGCCAGCACCTGCATCCCGCCGGCCGACGACGAGGCGAGATCCAGGGTCCTGCCCCTTATGCGAATCCGCCCACTCCAGGCGACCTCCAGAACATCTGCGCGCCAGTGCAGAAGTGTTGACCGCAGAAGGTCACCGTCGTTGTCCTTCCTGTCCTCGATCCAGTGGACGGTGATTCCGTCGTCATCCTCTGAGACCACAAAGGTGGGTGCACCGAGCGGAGTGCTGCCAAGGTTCAGGGGTTCTCCCCACGTCTCGTCCCAGCCGTAGGGGAGGGCTTCAACGGGACCGGGGTGGCCGGTGATCGCAGCTACTGCCAGCAGAAGCACGATCGCAGAAATGCCGGATTGCAGGGGTAAAATGCTGTGAGATCTCTGGCCTGAACCGGTGATCACCGTACACGAACCTCCTGTGGATTCCATGCAGCGAGTGAGAGGTGCCGCTCAGGTTGCCCCTGACCATGCGGACAATGTTGCCCTCGACGCGTCGATCTGAGTGGGCCACCGCTCACATCATCACAGTCCTGCAGTCATCGGCACGAATGAACAGACGCTGCGTCAGCATTGGCACTGATGTCATGGTACCATGCCGCCTTTTCGACCAGCAATAGAACCCAGTGCGGCGGCCGGCCCCGAAGGCCGATCAGGCAGTCAGTGAGGAGGCCGGACCGATGAGTGCCATCTCGCCGTTTTGTGTATCATTTGAAGTGTGAGAGTTACGCGTATTGATGACCGATTGGCTGGTGAGAGGGCATGTCTGCTGCCAACTATTCGAAACACGCGGCAACGTGGGACTCATTTTCCGGTGATCGGTCGGACGAGGTGGATTGCTGGGCGCGGTTGGCCGCTTCATACGGATCGGTCGTGTTGGCGGCCATGGCCGCCACGGCGGAGGTGGCGGCCGACCTGGCGCAGCGGGGCTTCCGGGTCCTCGCCGCAGATGTAGCTCCCGAGATGATTGCCGAGGCGAAAAGAAAGCGGGGACATCTTGAGAATCTGACGCTGGTCCTGGCTGACGTCCGGAGTCTGGATCTCGACAGGAGAGACTTTGACTTCACCTTCATCGGCACTGCCAGTTTCCACCACCTGCTGACAGCTTCCGACCGCGAGGCCGCCCTGCGCAGTATCCGGGACCATCTCCGTCCCGGAGGCGGACTGGGCCTGGAGCTGTGGTGCCCGTCGGCAGAATCATGGGCGACTTCCTGGAAGGTATTCGAGCCCGTGGACACTCCCGCCGGTGCGTCTGGCCGGGTGTTCAAGCGGGGAAAGACTGAATATGATGCCTCGAGCAGAATTATCTCCATTTCGCAGGAGGTCTTCGTTGAGGGACCCGGAGGGAGTGAGAGGTTCACTCATTCCTTTTCTCTTCAGCTGTTGGACCGGGGTGCCCTGTACTGCACCCTGTCGGGTGCGGGTTTCCGGGTCGAAGCTGAATACGGCTTGCATGATCTGACCCCGCCGACCCCCGAGTCATCACACTGGATCATCGAGGCCGTCCGGGAAGGGTGAACCGCGGATGCCTGGGGATGGCCGCGGTGTAGCCAGAACCGTCGGAGTGAGCGCAGGGGGGCTCTGCAGTCGTGAATAATGGGGCGGCCAGGTGCAGCTAATAAGGGCGGAGGGGTCTGTCATGAGTGAGTCCGATGTGCTGCGGCACAAGCGGAAATTTGAGAAAATGAGCCGGGATGAGAAGAAGAAGGATCCCATGATCAGCAAGAAGGACCTGCGCAGAAAGGATGGACTCTATTTCGGCATGAAGATTCGGGCGGCGGCCGAACTGGGGCTTCTGGAGGCAGTCAGAAAGCGCGGCTGGGGAGGACTGAGTGCTGCCGACACCGGCAGGATAGGCGGTCACATGTCGCGGCTGATGAGGAGCCGAGCGGCGCAGCCGGGCGGCGATGACCGGTCACAGAAGTGATGCCATCAGCTCCCTCAACCCGCCGGGGTGGGACAGGTATATCCTGGTGAAGTACTGCCTGAATCCCAGTTCCTTCCTGAGGATGCGCAGGATCTCGTCAGCCATCGTCGCGGCCTCCTCGGCGGTGGCCCGGGGGATGCTCTGGCCGGCGTAGGTGAGCTGCTCGTATGCCTCCATGATGCGGCTCAACCGGGAAGCTGCCTCCTCCGACCTGTCTGCCACCGAACTGACGAATTCCCTGGGAGTCATTCCCCGAGTTGACAGTCCGAATCCCCGGCTGAGGTGGATTGCGGACAGGATTGCAGCTTTCACCAACTGTCCCGCCGGACTTTCAAGCATCGCATCTGTTCCCAGTGCTGACTGCAGCGCCCGGGCAGCAAGGTGAACGTCCCGGCGTCGCACGAGAAACAGCAGTGCGGCGGAGGCGGCGAGGAGAAGCAGCGAGGCGATCGCCAGGGACAGGGTGAGAATCTGCCACCAGCTGCGACCCGCGGGTCTGTCCCGGTAGAATCCGTCATCGAAGAAGTCCATTTCATCCTCAGGATACGCAGGTAGCCAGGGCTCGGCCGGGTCCACCTCGTCGGCGGGAGGGGCGTAGTCCGGTGCAGGTGAGTCCGGGGGAGAGGCTATGGTGTGATCTATCGGGGGAAAGGCCGGCGTGGGTTCGAAGGGCACCCACCCGCACTCGTCTGCGATCCAGACCTCCACCCAGGCGTGGGCAGATGCCAGGGGAATGATCCCGGTGAGCAGTCTCCTGTCGTCTCCCGTTTCCTGCAAATCCTCATGCGAAATCAGGAAGCCCTGGACCCAGCGGGTGGGAACACCGGCTGCCCGCAGCATCACCGCCATGGCGGTGGAGTGATAGGTGCAGTATCCTTGCACCTGATCGAACAGGAAATGGTCGGTGAACTCCCGGCCAGCGGGAACGGCGGACACCTCCAGGGAGTAGGGGAGGTTGCGCACGTAGTCGCGCACCGCCTGCGCTTTCTGATAGTTTCCCTCGATCCCGTCAACTATTTCCCGGGCTAGCTCGTGCACCCGGGCGGGGACCTCGTCGGGGAGGGCCAGGAATAGCTCCGGGGCTTCGGGGTCGACGGCGGGAGTCTGGGGATCGATGTTCCAGTACGGGAGCTGGGAAAGCGTCACGTAGGTCTGGTCTCTGCGAAGGATATTGTAGGCGATGACGTCGCCGAAATTGCTCTTGGCCGCAACCTCGCCCCCGGTGTGGCTCGGGTTGAGGGCGGGATCGGGGAGACGGACCAGCCTGATGTCTCCCGCGCCGAAGAGGGTGTTGGTCTGCAGATTCACTGGGGTGATCTCCTGCACCAGCTGCTGGCTCTTGAGATTCGTGGGCACCAGGCGTGGGAACCGGGCTCCCGGCTCGAACCATTCCCATTTCTCGTCCTCCCCCGGCAACCACCCCCGTCCGGTGTAGTGGGTCAACGTCCTTCCCTTCAGGTAGAGGGGAAAGGTGAGGTCGTCCATGGTGCCGAACTGAACCTGTAGCGTCAGGGAGAAGGCGGGGGAGGGGTCGAGCTGCAGCGGTCCCCCCAGGGCAGTCGCCGGACCGTAGCCGGAGAGGTTGAGAGAAAACCACCTGGCCGCGCCGGTGCCCGTCCTCGCCTCCCCCCTGACCCGGTCGAAGACGGGAAAGGTGGAGGTGAACCACTGGCGGATCGCGCTCAGACTCCAGGTGGGAGCCTGCGGGGGAAGGATTGCTGACGCGGTGATCACCAGCAGCAGCATGATGGCGGTGGAGAACCAGATTGAAGTTAGGGAGAAACGCCTGATGACGGCCAGCTGTCTCGGGCGGATCCATCGGCGATAGTGCAGGGTGACGACGGTGAATCCGGCGATGAACAGATACAGCGGCAGGTACCTCTGGGCGGCATCGAAGAAGAAAAACCACTGGAAGAGCAAAGCTCCCAGGGTCGGCAGGGCTGCGAGGCCCCCGGCGTTCCGCCGCACGCAGGTCCAGCCCCAGCAGGCAGAAACTGCGAGCACCAGGGCGACGGTGAAGTAGCCCGCATCCGGCGGCACGCCCGCCAGCGTTCCCCGGTAGGCTTCGGCCAGGAAGTGGCCCCAGCGGCCCAGGAATTGCAGGACCCTATCCGCGGATTCCGGCCAGCGCCGCAGGATCAGGGCTACCCAAAGGGGAGACGTGAGGAACAGAGTCAGCGAGGCGAGCCTGACTTCTGACCAGTAGGCGACGAGTAGTGCTGTGAGCAGGGCCAGGGCGAGGGCGGCGGCCCAGGCGGCGGGGCTCCGGGTCAGACCCATGAACTCCGTCAGCGAGTGATACATCATCAGGATCAGGAGACAGTGCAGGAGGTTAGCCCCTGCGTCCAGGTACCGCAGGACGCTTTCGGCGTCCGCCCGTGCGAAATCCGCCTCCCGCATCCGGTGTGTTCCGGCAGCTGTGCCGCCTGTCACCATGGCGTATCCTCCAATGCATCCATCGGGTCAGGGTGCCCCCCGCAACGCGGACCGGCTGCGCGCCTCTGCCGAGCTGTCCAGGATGAGAAAGTTGCTCCCGGTGGGCACCACCCAGCAGGAGAAGGGCCCAGTCCTGGACGTCGAGCCGATCTGCAGTTGCGGGCCGGATATTCCGCCGTCAGTTTCCGCGATGAGAAAGACCGCCACGCCCAGTCCCAGCCTGACCAGGGAAGTCAATCGTGAGGTCAGGGCTGGAGTCAGCTGCCCGGTCACCAGTAGCAGGGTGCTCCCGCTGCCCAGTGAGTGTCCCAGCTGTTCCAGCACCAGGTCGACAGGCACCGGGCAGTCTGTCTGGGAGTGTGCCAGCGACTTCAGGATGGCGCGCAGTCTCTCCCCGCCCTTACCGGGTTCGAGAGAATGATCGCGCTTCCCCCTGGCAATGAGGCCGACGGACAGGTCGCTCTGAAGACAGCTGGCGGCGAGGCCGGCGGCGGCGTCAAATCCCTGTTCCCGGGCGGCGAGGGACGGGAAGGAACCGGTCGCGTCGGGTTCGTGTCCTGCTGTCGCGGCGGACAGATCGATCATGATGTGTACCTCGCCCGAGGCGGTGAGTTCGAATTCGCGCACGTACGGTTCCCCTAGCCGGGCGGAGGTGGGCCAGTGGATGTGTCTGGGATTGTCCCCGGGCCGCAGGGGGCGGATGTCGGCCAGGTTGGAGGGGTCGGCGAATGAGCGAATCCGGGTGCGAAGGGACCCGAAGGGACGTCGGAGCGGCAGGTTGCCTCCCCTGACCGGCATGATCCGCGGGTACACGGTCACGTATCGGTCGCCGTAGAGATCTGCCCTGCCCTCAAACCACCCGAAGGGGTCGCTGACGCGAAAGGTTACCGGCCCCAGGCGGTAGTGGCCGTGCTCGCGCAGGATGGTGGTTCGCCTCATCAGTCGGCTGGCCAGGCCCGGCACGGTGCTGGCCAGCCTCCACTGTTCGGTTTCCCTCTGACCGGGGAGCCGTCCCACCGCTTCCAGGCGGGTGATGGGCACGAAGCCCTCGTTGTCGAAGCGGAGGGTCAGCTCAACTTCTTCGCCGCGCTGCAGCTCGCGCCGGTCAGAATCGTACAGGCACTGCAGGTTGGACATCATGGTGCGGGTCCAGACGTAGTTGGCGATGAATACGAGAAGGGAGACGCGGAACAGCATCCTCGGCAGGTCGCCCCCGGCAGTGCGCGACAGGACGAAGAACCCGGCGACAATCAGGGCGGGCCAGGCCTCGACCAGGACTACACCGCCGGACAGTCTCCTTATGTGCCCGCGGATTGCCTCGCCGGCCACCTGCCACCGGGTCGGCGTCTGTCTGTGACCGTAGCTCTGCATGTATTACACCTCAACTCCGCCGGGGCGAGACCTGTTCCATTCCGGGTACCGGTGTGTGACGCAGTATCCTGGCGATCACCGTCTCGGCGGGTCGGTTTTCCCAGCGAGCCTCCGGGGTCAGTATCAGCCGGTGGCGCAGAACAGCCGGCGCCATCTCCTTCACATGGTCGGGCAGAACGTAGTCCATCTCCCGATACAGGGCGAGGGCCTGGCTCAGCTTGAGTAGCATGAGAGATGCGCGGGGGCTTGCCCCCAGGTAGATGTCGTCATCATCCCGGGTCGCCCGGGCTATATCTATGATGTATTCCATGAGGGATTCGGAGGCGAAGACCTCCTCGGCCGCCGGGCGCAGAGCGGTGACCTCCTCCACCTCGACCACCGGTTGGAGGTCATCCAGGGCATCCCGGTTTTGCAGTCTGCCCAGCATTTCCCTCTCCTCCTCCGCCGCCGGGTAACCCATCTTCAGGGAAAGAGAGAACCGGTCCAGCTGGGCCTCTGGCAGGGGGAATGTCCCCTCGTACTCGATGGGGTTCTGCGTCGCCATGACCAGGAAAGGCCTGGGCAGGGGATAGCTCACCCCATCCACAGTCACCTGCCCCTCCTCCATGCATTCCAGGAGAGCGGACTGGGTCTTGGGCGATGCCCGGTTGATCTCGTCGGCCAGAATTATGTTGTGAAACACTGGCCCGCTGCGGAAGCTGAAGCTGGAATCCTCGGGGTTGAGAACCGATGTTCCGGTGATGTCGCTGGGCAGAAGATCGGGAGTGAACTGTATGCGGCGGAAGCTCAGGTCGATCGAGCGGGCCAGGGCCTTGATCAGGGTGGTCTTGCCGACACCGGGAACGTCCTCCACCAGGACGTGCCGGCCCACGGCCAGGGCGAGCACCAGGTTTCGCATCACCTCTTCCTTGCCCACGATTGCGAGCTGGATGCTTTTGACCAGTCGCTTCATCACACTACTGGCGTCGCGGACGCGAGATTGCAGTGTCACCTCTCCTCTCCAGACGGCAAAAGGACCGCGTCATGACAATTCTGTTGGAATGCTGGACAGTCAGAGACCAACGTGCAAAGTGATGCAATGCAGACTCTCTACATAGAATAGCCGCAAGGTCGGGGGGAATGCAACTGGAAAGAGGGGTGGCCGTCCCGCCCGCTCCGATTTGCGCCGAGGTCGGAGGAGCCGGGATGATCTTTCAACATGTTTCCGCAACTACTTGGAACCATCGCCCTGGAAAGATACACTATGGGTGAGTAGCTGACATGCGTCGGGGTCAGCAACGCACTTTCATCTTGCGAGTGGAGGGATTTGCCCATGATTTCCAAGCGGCTCCAGGTGATCAGCCCGTCTGCCACCCTGGCTCTGAATGCAAAGGTGCAGGAGCTGGCGGCGGAAGGCAAGGATGTGGTGAAGTTCGGGGTGGGCGAGCCGGATTTTCCCACTCCCGACTACATCAAGAAGAAGGCCGTACAGGCGATTGAGGACAACAAGACAACCTACACCGCTGCATCCGGCATACCCGAGCTGAAGAAGGCGGTCTGCAGGAAGTTCGCCGAGGACAACGGCCTGGAGTATCAGCCGTCGCAAATTCTGGTGTCCGTTGGTGCAAAGCACTCCATTTACAACGCCCTCATGGCCCTGGTGGACGACGGGGACGAGGTCCTGGTGCCGGCGCCGTACTGGGTGAGCTACCCGGAACAGGTCAAGCTGGCCGGCGGGGTTCCGGTGGTCGTCCAGACCACGGAGGAGACCGATTTCAAGGTCACCCCGAAGATGCTGGAGGACGCGATTTCTTCCAGGACGCGGGCTATCATACTCAACAGTCCCAGCAATCCCAGCGGGTCCGTCTACACCGAGGATGAGCTGGCTGCCGTCGGCGAGGTGCTTGCCGGGAGCGGCGTCTTTGCCATCTGTGACGAGATCTACGAGTTCCTGGTCTACGACGGCGTCACCCACGTGAGTCTTCCCCGGGCAAATCCCGACATGATGCCGCTGTCCATCGTCATCAACGGGGTTTCCAAGGCCTATGCCATGACCGGGTGGAGGATAGGTTACGCCGCGGGACCTGAGGAGGTCATCAAGGCCATGGGGACGGTCCAGAGTCACGCGACCAGCAACGCCACCTCCATCTCGCAGTGGGCCGCCCTGGCTGCACTGGAGGGACCGAAGGAGACAGTCGCGGAGATGGTGGAAGCTTTCGACAGGCGCCGGGTGTACATGACCGAGAGGCTGCAGAACATACGCGGTTTCGAGTGCACGGCGCCGAAGGGAGCCTTCTACGTGTTCCCGAATGTGGGCCAGCTGATCGGCGAGAAGATCGCCGGGCGGACGATCACTGACGGCGATGCGCTGGCGGAAATCCTGCTCAATGAGGTGTACGTGGCCGTTGTCCCCGGAAGCGGTTTCGGGGCGCCGGAGAACGTGCGGTTCTCCTATTCCACCTCAATGGAGAAGATAGAAGAAGGCATGGACCGAATCGAGGAGATCCTGGGCTGACAAGGCGTTGGCGGGGGTGGGTGCCCCGCACAGGGCGACTGAGGGCGGGTAATGGGACATGACATCAGCGAGCCCCTTCAGAGTTCCGATGCCGGGCGAATCGTGCGCAATTCTCGGACTCGGCATTAGCAACCGGGAATTGGCGGCGTATCTCGCCCGCCGCGGCGTGCGCATCTGCATTTACGACCAGAAGAGTCCGGAGGAACTCGGGCCGAGATGGGATTCGGTCAGCGACCTGGTTGAGGGGGCCTCTCTGGGGTCCGACTACCTGGCTGCCTTCGACCGCGATCTCGAGGGATGCGGCTTCGACTGGGTGTTCGTCACCCCGGGAATGCCCCGGGACCTTCCCCAGATCAGGCGGGCCGCGCTGGCCGGATCGGAGATATCGGGGGAGCTCGCCCTGTTCATGATTCTCTGTCCCGCCCCCATGATGGGAGTCACCGGGAGCTCAGGCAAGACCACCACGACGTCCCTGGTGGCAGAGATGCTGCGCTGTGACGGACGACGGGTGTGGCTGGGCGGGAACATAGGGACCCCCCTCATAGACTGGGTGGACGACATTGATCCGGACCATGTGGTGGTCCTGGAGATGTCCAGCTTCCAGCTGGAGACAGCCTCGCGCGTTCCCCAGGTCGGGGCGGTTCTGAACATAAGCCCCGATCATCTGGATGTTCACCGGAGTATGGATCACTACGTGAGGGCAAAGGCGCGCATGGTGCGATGCCAGGAGCCGGGTGACTACATCGCGCTGGGAGCGGACTGCCGGTACACGCGGGACTTGGCCTCATCCGCCCCGGGCGACGTCGCCTTCTTCTCAGTCAGGGACACCCCCGACACCTGGAGCGGCCGGTTTCCCCTGAAGGCCTGGTACGAGGAGGGGCGGTTGTGGGTGCGGGGGCCCGAGGACACCATCAATCTCTGTGCCACCTCGGACCTGCCCCTCCGGGGCATGCACAATGTGAGCAACACCCTGGCTGCTGCTCTCGTTGCCCTGCGGATGGGGGTTTCCGTCGAGTCGATTCGGCGCGGGATACGGAGATTTACGCCCGTGCGGCACCGGTTGGAGGAAGTGGGGGAGATTGGGGGCGTGTTGTTCGTGAATGACTCCATCGCGACATCTCCTGACCGGACTGCCGCCGCGCTGCACAGCTACGACCGGCCGGTAGTACTGATACTCGGCGGCTACAACAAGGGTCTGTCCTTTGATCGTCTCGCACGCCAGCTGTCCGAAATGACCGGCCGGGGTTGCATTCGCGCGGTGATCCTGATGGGAGAGGCGGCCGGGGAGATCGAGGCGGCCCTGCGCAGGGAGGCGGACTGGGGGCACATCCTGTACCGGGCCGGCGACCTGGAGCGGGCCTTCAATGCGGCGCGAGGTATCGCGCGGGCAGGTGACGTGGTATTGATGTCGCCGGCCTGCGCCAGTTTTGATGCCTTTGCCAACTACATGCGGCGGGGCGACTGCTTTCGTTCGATGGTGCAGCGGGCGCGCGCTGGCGAGAGGGCTGATGGCGATGGGTCCGGACACTGATCTTCGTGAGCTGGCGCACGTACTGGAGCAGACTTACGGGCGCGGCCGGAATCACCGGCTACAGCCGTCTGTGTCGGGGGAACCGGACACGCCCCTGGGTACCCTTATCGTCACCATCCTGTCCCAGGCCAGCACCGATGCGCGTACCCGTCCAATATATCGTGAGCTGATCTCGACGTTTCCCGACTGGGACCAGCTGGCCAGTGCCCACCCCGAACGCGTGGAGGAGATCCTTCGCCCCGGGGGGCTGGCCCGGCAGAAGAGGAGGTACGTCCAGGGCGTCCTCCGCCGGATTCACTCCGACATGGGAGGCTACTGCCTCGACCAGCTGCGCAACTGGACCGACGAGGACTGCTACCAGTACCTCACCAGTCTGCCCGGGGTCGGGCTGAAGACGGCGGCATGTGTGCTGCTGTTCGGCCTGGGCAGGGATGTCTTTCCGGTGGACACGCACGTGGCCAGAATATGCCGGCGGCTCGGTCTGGTTGACGCCGCGGCACCGCCGGAGCGGATTCACCGCCAGCTGCATCGGCTCGTTCCCCCGGGAAGGGCGCTGGACCTGCATCTCAACCTGCTGGAGCACGGGAGGAAGGTCTGCCGGGCGTCGGGTCCCGACTGTGCCGGCTGTCCGGTGCGTCACCTCTGCGCCTGGGGGACGGAGGATCAACCCTCTGGAATGCCGGCCTCGGACCTGGGACGGGCCGAGAGGAAGAAATGAGTGGACGGTGCGATGACGATGGTCTCGACGGTGATCACGTATTCGCTGCGGTTCACGAGGACAATCCGGTGATGATAGAGATTGCGCAGCACTGCCGGATTGACGTCTTCCACCATCTCGCCGATGACCCCGGTGCTCAGCGGTCGGAGTGACTCCGCCAGCGCCAGGGCGAGAGCCGACTTGTCTTCCTCAATGTTCACGAAGTGCAGCTCCACCGACTCAACCGCGGGCCGGGTCTGAAACTGTTCCAGTTGGATCTTCATCTGGTCGAGGCGGTGTCGCTGCTCCCTCGCCACCGTCATGAAGAGGTCGCGCTGCACCGTGGCCCTCTCCACGCGCGCGGCGGTGACACCCATAATCAGGGCGGCCCCGGCCAGGGCTCCGAGCAGGAAGGCGGCGAGAATCCGCCTGGTGGGCGGGCTCAAGGTGTCACCGTCCAGAGGACGAGGAGATACCCAATGTGGGCGGCCCCGAAGGCGGCCACCACCAGGGAGATCTGCTGGATGAGGACGGCGAGCTGCCGCTCCCAGAGCATGGACTCGATCACGCGGATGGTGGAGAAGGTGCCTCCGAGGGAGGCGACGGCAGCCCATATCTTGAGGCGCTGGGCCAGGTCCAGCATCGTTGTGGCCGGGTGCCCCCCGCATATGAGCGCGCCCAGGGATCCCAGGAAGGATCCCCCGATGATCATGCCGAGGGAGATGCAGATGCAGAGAATCAGTTGCGGAAGGAAATCGGTCAGCATTGACAGTCCTCCTGACGGTCAATGAGTATGCGCCGGCCGATTCATTTCATACCTGCATAACGGGCTGGGAGAGGATATCATGTTTGCTCATCTGCACAATCACACCGGGTACAGCCTTCTCGACGGTGCATGCCGTCTGGATGACATGATCGAGAGGGCCCGGGAAATGGGTATGGAGCACCTGGCCATCACGGATCACGGAGTGATGTACGGGGTGATCGACTTCTACCGGAAGGCGCGGGAGGCGGGAATCAACCCGGTAATCGGTTGCGAGGTATACGTGGCCAAGAGAACCCGGTTCGACCGCGAGGCCGGGAGGGACGATGATCCGTATCACCTGGTGCTCCTCGCCGAGAACGAGACCGGCTACCGCAATTTGCTCAAACTGGTGTCGCGGGCCTACACTGAGGGACTGTATTACAAGCCTCGCTGTGACAGGGAGCTGCTGGAGGAGCTGTCCGGGGGACTGATCGCCCTCTCGGGGTGCGTCGCGGGTGAGATTCCCCGGTCAATCCTGCAGGGGAATTTGGATCGCGCCCGGGAGATCGCCCTTTGGTACCGCGACACCTTCGGACCCGACAATTTCTTCCTGGAGCTGCAGGATCACGGCCTGGACGATGAGAGCAAGGTCAATGAGGGGCTCCTCCAGCTGGCCGCCGAGCTGGACATAGGAGTCGTGGCCACGAACGACACTCACTACCTGGTGCGGGAGGATGCCGTCGCCCACGACGTGCTTCTGTGCATTCAGACCGGCAAGACCACCGAGGATGCGAACCGCCTGCAGTTTCCCAATGATGAGTTCTACTTGAAGTCGCCGCAGGAGATGGCGGATCTCTTCGAGCATTGCCCGGAGGCCGTGGAGAACACGGTGAGGATCGCGGAGCGCTGCCAGCTGGAGTTTGACTTCTCCCAGCTGCACCTGCCCGACTTCGAAATACCCGGGGAGTATGACAGTGCCCGCGAGTACATGGCAACCCTGTGCGAGGAGGGCCTGCGGCGGCGCTATTCCGGGCCCGACGAGAAGATCCGGAAGCGCCTGGAGTACGAGCTGGACATGATCGATCGGATGGGATACAGCAGCTACTTCCTCATCGTGTGGGACTTCGTCAGGTTCGCCCGCGAGCAGGGAATCTCAGTGGGACCGGGGCGGGGTTCGGCCGCGTCGAGCCTGGTCTCCTATCTGTTGGGCATCACCAATATCGATCCCATTGAGTATAACCTGGTCTTTGAGCGCTTCCTGAATCCGGAACGCGTCACCATGCCCGACATCGACATCGACTTCTGCTACGAACGCCGCGACGAGGTGATCGACTACGTGGTGAACAAGTACGGCGAGTCGTGCGTCGCCCAGATCGTCACCTTCGGGACCATGGCCGCCCGGGCGGTGCTCAGGGACGTCGGTCGCGCCCTCAATATACCCCACAGCACGGTGGATACGTTGGCCAAGCTGGTGCCCAACCAGCTGGGCATCAGCCTGGAGGACTCGCTGAAGCAGTCCCCGGAGCTGAACAGCGCCTACGAGGAAGATGCCACCATCAGGACCATGGTGGACATCGCCACCGCCCTGGAGGGCATGCCGAGGCATGCCTCCACCCACGCCGCGGGCGTGGTGATAACCGAGCGCCCGCTGTGGGAGTATGTCCCGCTGCGGCGGATGGGCGACGGATCCATCGTCACCCAGTTTCCCATGGGAGTCCTGGAGGACCTGGGACTGCTGAAGATGGATTTCCTCGGTCTCAGGACCCTGACCGTCATCGACGAGACCGTGTCCATCATCCGCAAGACGGGAGGTGACAGCTTCTGCCTCGAGGACATCCCCATGGATGACGAACAGACCCTGGCCCTCATCGCCCGGGGCGATACCGATGGAGTCTTCCAGCTGGAATCGGAGGGTATGCGCGACCTGCTGCGCGAGCTGATACCCTCCGGTTTCGAGGACGTCATAGCCGCGGTGGCGCTGTTCCGGCCCGGTCCTATGGAGAACATTCCCACCTTCGTTCACAACCGGCACCACCCTGGGGACATAGAGTACCTGCACCCTGACCTGGAGCCCATCCTGAAGGATACCTACGGGATCATGGTGTACCAGGAGCAGGTGATGCAGGTGGCCTCCACCATGGCCGGCTTCAGCCTGGGGCAGTCGGACATTCTCCGCAGGGCGATGGGAAAGAAGAAGCCCGAGGTCCTGGAGTCGATGAGACAGAGCTTCGTCGAGGGATGCATGGAGAAGGGACACAGCCGGGAGCTGGCCCTGAAGCTGTTCGGGTTCATTGAGAAGTTCGCCGACTACGGCTTCAATCGCGGCCACACCGCGCCGTACGCCCTGCTGGCCTACCAGACCGCATATCTCAAGGCCAACTACCCCGTCCCCTTCATGGCCGCGCTCATGACCAGTGTCATGAATGATGGCGACAAGGTGGCCCGCTATATTGCCGAGTGTCGCAGGATGGGGATCGACGTGTTGCCGCCCGACATCAACCGCAGCTATGCCAACTTCACTGTCGACGGGGACAGTATTCTCTTCGGATTGGCGGCGATCAAGAACCTGGGGCGGGCGGTGATCGATTCCATAACCGCCGAACGTTCGGAGAACGGTCCCTTCGAGAGCTTCCACAGCTTCTGCGACAGGATTGACGCGCGGATGTTGAACAAGCGGGCACTTGAGTGCATGATAATGGCCGGCGCCTTTGACTCGATGGAGCCCAACCGTGCGCGGCTGCTGCGCGCGCATGACGCCGTTCTCTCTTCCGCGGTGAGTCGGCAGCGACACCGGGACACGGGGCAGGTGTCCATCTTCGACATGGGCAAGAGCGCCGGGCTGGATGTCCCCGAGCCGTCGGATGGCGCCCTGCCTGAGGCCGATCCGCTCAAGCCCCTGGAACAGCTCGCCCTGGAAAGAGAAGTGCTCGGCGTCTACCTTTCCGGACATCCTCTGGATGAGTGGGCCGACATCCTGCCGCTCGAGACTACGGCCACAACTGCTGAGCTGCAGGACATGGCGGCGGATGCCCGGGTGACGGTAAGCGGGCTGGTGGTGTCTCAGTCGCGCATTCTCACCCGGAAGGGCGAGACCATGGCCTTCGTCACCCTCGAGGACCTGGCGGGGCAGGTCGAGGTGGTGGTCTTTCCGTCGCTGTTCTCCCAGTGCACGGACCTCCTGCAGGAGGAGGAGGTGCTGCTGATCACCGGCAGGGTCTCCCACCGCGATGATGACGTCAGCGTGGTGGCGGAGGGAGTCCGGCGCCCGAACAGCACGGGCAAGGTGTACATTCACGTCAGCACTGACGTGGAGAAGCTGGAACAGGTCAGGTACCTGTTGAAACAGCACGTCGGAGATGCCCCAGTCTACCTGTGTCTGGAGGAGATGGATTGCGTCATCCTCGCCGGGGATGGCTACCGGGTGGCTCCGAGCGAGAGATTCATCAGCTCGCTCGAGAGGATCCTCGGGGAGGGTTCGATTCTATACCTTCCCCCGGCGAGGGAATCCGCATCCTGAAAGTGCGTGATATTGATGTTCTGGCGACTGTTGGCCCTGCTCACGCTGATACCCCTGGCTGAGCTGGCACTGCTGCTCGAGATTGGCAAGTACATAGGGACGTGGCGGACTGTCGGCCTGGTGGTTCTGACCGGGATCGTCGGCGCCTTCATGGCCTCACGGGAGGGGACCGCCGTCTTCCGGCGCATCAGGCTGGAGGTCTCCGGCGGCCAGATTCCCTCGGGGAGCCTGCTGGAAGCGGGCCTGGTCGTGGCGGGCGGATTGCTGCTTCTGACCCCGGGCCTGATGACCGACCTGGTCGGCTTTGCCTGCCTGATGCCGCCCAGCCGCCGGCAGCTGAGGAACTGGATCGCGCGCCGGGTGGAGCATTTCATAATGCACAGCTTCTAAAAGGGGCGCGGCCAGAGTGCAGTGTGCGGGGCAGATGATGGTTGAACTCCATCATCTGCCCCGGGGTCCGTTGAGGTCAGGAGTTTGCGTCACCGGGCGGAGAGCCTGCCCGGCCTATCCGGTTCCTTCAGGAATGCCGCCCTGGGCATGTACAGGGAGACGATCCAGTTGGGATCGACTACCTCGGTGATCTTCAGGTCCGCGGCCACACTCGCCAGCACGTAGGCATCCTCGGGGGAGAGGCCGTAGAGGGTTCCCAGGCGACTCACCATGTTGCGCACCGCGTCCCGGGTGGCGGTCATCAGGTCATCAGCCACCCCCATGGTGACGAAGAATCCCTCCCGGTCACCGAAGGGAGTCAGCGAGCCGGGCGGCGTTTCGATTTCCGGGGCCGGCAGCCGTTGCCCCCTGATCACGTCGAACTGACAGAGGATTCCCAGGGGGCCCTCGATGGCCGACACGCACACCTCGCCGTCTCCCTGGGCGAGATGCCCGTCGCCGATGGAGAAGAGGCCGCCGGGGACCTCCACCGGCAGATACAGGGTGCTCCCGGCTGTCGTGTGCCGGGCGTCCATATTGCCGCCCACGTGGCGCGGGGGCATGGGTTCCAGGTCGCCCTCTTCGGCAGCGGCGCAGCCCATGGTGCCGGCAAAGGGGGCGAGGGGTACCCGCACGAAGTCGTTCATGTGAGCGAAGCTGGGGTCGAGCACCTCCCAGGTGCGCAGATACGGATCGGTGAACTCGTCCGCCAGGACGCCAAACCCGGGCAGGATTGCCGTCCACCCCCACCCGCGATGCTGTACATCCAGCACATCGACTGCCAGGGTGTCACCCGGCCGGGCGCCCCTGACGTAAAGTGGGCCGGCCAGCGGGTAGAAGGATGCCCAGTCCAGACCGGACAGGGAGTCCGTGGTGGACTGCGGCGTTATCTGGTTGTTCGTCGCCTCGCGGGTCTCGTAGAACACGGTGTCACCGGGGTCAATTTCCAGGGCCGGCTCAAGGTCTCTGTTCCACGTGTGATGGATGCGATCCTCGGGGAATAGATGAAGTCTCGTCACAACGAATACCTCCTAAACGGGCCTTATCATGATCCACTTACACAGATGGCCACAGATTCCTGCCGCCCCCCGCATCGTGGCGGGGCCGGCGCGTGAGAGGAAGAGTCAGTCCGGCTGGGACGACAGCTTCTCGGCGAATTCGGCGATGGCCGCGGGGTTCAGGGTGGACACGTCCTCCGAGACCTTCGCGGCCTTTTTTACGATTATTCGCTCAATGAAGTTCATCTTTGAGAATATGAACTGCCCACCGAACAATCCCTTCGCGACCGCGCTTTCGCGCAGTTCCTCGGGGTAGGCGGTTTCGAACTCGTCCTCGGCGTCCTCACCCTCCGCCATGCAGCAGATGTAAAGACCGAGCCTTTTCTTCTGCAGGGCGTCGATATTGGCGCGGCAGAAGTCCGTCACCTGCCGCTGAATCCTGCCCATGCGTATTGACCCACCGACGACGACTGTGTCAAATGCGCCCAGGTCCGGCCGGGGACTTTTCCTAAGATCTGCCATCACCGCCCCGTCGAGATGATCCTGCAGCAGTTCGGCGGCCTCTCTTGTGCATCCTCGGGTGCTGGCATAGGCTATCAGTGTTTTCACAGCTACCATCCTCCCTCCTCGTTGCGCCGCGTGTGCGGTCCCGGCTTGAGATTGGTCCCCCGTCTGCCATCGGGTTCTGAGCATCGACGCCGTACCGGCCCGGATGGGGCAACGGGGTGTGTTTGCCGGCGTGGGTGGCGATGCCCGCCCTGGCGCCTCACGCCTGCGCTGTGGTGGGATGTTTGAATTCCCGCAACGATTCCCACCGGGCCCCGCCTGTGACGAAGAGGATGTCGTCGCCCTCCAGCGGGCGAGTCTCCGCCCGGACATCGAGGCGGTCCGGGGTGAAGTGAAAGACCATCTTCTCGGTGTCCCAGTCAGTCACGTGCGGGAGCAGTTGATCGAAGGTGATTCGATCGGCGCCGATGACGTCGAAAAGGTGGACCGTGCTACCCTCCCGTCTGAACACGACGATGGTGTCCCTCTCCTCCCAGTAGTGAAAGCAGTCGCTGAGTACGTTGAAGCAGTACCACATCAGAATGCCCTCTGCATTGTCGACGCCAAAGACGCGGGAGATGGGCCTGCGCATTCTGGCGAGTCTGTGAATCAGATCGAGGTCGCGCGGATCCGAGGTGTTCAATCGTCGGAGGGAGGTGTCGCCGCATCGTCTGCCCTCGACCGGGAGGATGAAGCGGGTTTCGGCCAGCGGGCGGAATCCGAACCGCGGGTAGTAGTCGCGGAGCTGCCGATCTCCGATGACGTAGATCAGCTCGTATCCGCTGCAGTCTTTCAGCAGGCTGCGGATCAGCTCTCCGGCCAGGCCGCGGCGTCGGTAATTCGGATGAGTCATGATCGTCCCCAGCTGCGCCGCCCGGTGCGGACGACCGTTCAGGATCACATCCATCACGTTCAGGGATACATTGGCCACCACCTCGCCTCCGTCTGCGTAAGAATGGGGGATATAGCGGTCGTCCCAGAAGCCGCCCTCGTACCACTCCTCGAAGCCCATGTTGAAGACCTGGTGGGCCAGGCGGTTGAAGCTGTGCCTGTAGTGGGTGTCATCTCTGTAGTTGCAGATCTGCCTCACTCGGCCTCACGCTCCCGCCCAGATGCGACGTCTCAGCTGAATTCTCTGCCGGGACCGTCAATCCTGCACCCGCGCCCTGCAGTTGTCAATATCGGTGGCCGGAGATCGTCCCGCCGGTGTGCCACGGCGGTGAAAGGGAACCTGCTGGCGGGCGAGGGGAATGCGCATTGATCACAGAATCTTCACAATTGATCCTTATCATACTCCCCGAGGAGTTGATCAATCCATGGCGTCCAGGACCGTGCTGGTAGTTGACGATGACCCGAACATACTGGAGCTGATGCGAATGTATCTGGAGCGGGACGGGTTCGCCGTGGAGGTTGCCGGCGACGGCGTCGCGGCCATCGAGAAGTATGATCAGCTCGGGCCGGACCTGCTGGTCCTGGACATCATGCTGCCCGGACGGGACGGGTGGGAGGTGTGCCGGCAGATCAGAAGTCGGGGCGAGACGCCGATTATCATCCTGAGTGCCCGCAGTGGGGACCACGAGAAGATACTGGGGCTGGAACTGGGGGCGGATGACTACCTGACGAAGCCCTTCAACCCGCACGAGCTGGTGGCGAGGGTCAGGGCGGTGCTGCGGCGGACGGGATCAGGCGGCCCTTGCGGGGAGGTCCTGCAATTTCCGGGCCTGTATGTTAACAGGTCGGAGCATGTTGTACGAAATGCCGCGGGAGAAGTCTCGCTGACTGCAAGGGAGTTCGACATCCTGTGGTTGCTGATGCAGTCGCCGGGGAGGGTTTTCACCAGGGAGGTGATCCTCGACTCGGTGTGGGGTCTGGACCGTCCGGTGGAGGAGCGAACGGTGGACAGTCACATCAAGAGGATCAGGAGGAAGCTGTGCTGCTCCCCCCGGGGATCCTGGGAGATCCAGACCGTCTGGGGGGTGGGTTACCGCTTCGTCTCGCAGCGGTTCGATGATGAGGGCAGCGGCGGCAATCCAGTGCGACCAACCGATGAGCTATCAGTAGACGGGACGTGAGGTGCTAGCCAGTCGTGACAGTCTCGCCCATCTTCCCGTCATGTTGCCTCGGGGGTGTGGACGGACCACCGATAGACGGGGGCACCGGCGTACCTCTGGTGCTCGGGCTCTCTGGCGATGGAGAAATCCTGCGCGGGGGTGGCGTACAGGCAATGTGATACGGACTCGTTTGCCTCATTCTCTTCGTGTCTCATCTCGACAGGAGCAGCACAACAGGGACAGTGTCACAGATCAACCACCAGGAGCCCCGGCTCGCCTACGGGTTTTGCCGCCAATACATTGCCGCCGCCTGACACCACCATTGCCCCGCCGTATGCCCCACCACCGCAGGTGCCACACATACCCCGGCAGATGCTGCTGTCCGACAGGTAGTTTACCATCAGGGTCGTAACGCCCATCTCGGCTACCCGACTTACGTAATGAGGCTGTTCCTCTGATTCCCAGCGGCCCCGACAGTAGTCCGGGTCATCACTGCAGCGTGCATAGGGAAGCAGCAGCCAGTCGACTGACAGGCGCGCCACTTCCGAGCGCGGCACGGCAAAGAGATCGCCACAGAGCAGAAATGCAACTCGACCGAGGGGGGTGTCAACTGTCCGGATGTATTCACCGTTTCCGTACGTCTCGGGATCTGCCCACTGCCCGTGCCAACCCGGCGAGATGCGCCTGTATCTCAGGACAATGTCTCCCCGGGGTATGCGCGGCTGTCTCGGTCGCCTGCATGGGGCCCATGCCCCGCGCCAGCAGCCCGGTGATGAGCCCGGCCAGCACGTCCCCCGACCCGG
>JAWOBW010000014.1:0-6144 GCA_046484105.1 Bacillota bacterium | reverse complement strand
ACTACGCCGACTGGGTGGGGGAGGAGGTCGGGCTGCGGATTGAGACCTTCGGTCACGCCGGTGACGGCAACATGCACATCAACCTGATCCGGGACGATCTGGACGAGGGAGAGTGGAAGGCGAGGGTGGACCGGGGAATGGATCTTCTCTATCAGAAGGCGGAGGAGCTGGACGGGATGGTGAGTGGGGAGCACGGGATTGGCCACTCCAAGCGGCGGTATCTCTGCCAGTACACCGATCCCCGCCAGCTGGAGCTGATGCGTCAGATCAAGGCGGTCTTCGATCCAGGTGGGATCCTGAATCCGGAGACGATCCTCTGAGGGGAGCGAACGAGATGTTCAGCGTCCTGATCAGAAAGGCGAGGGTATATGACGGAACCGGCGGACCAGCGTTCACCGCGGACGTGGCGATGGAGGGGGAGCGGGTGGCGGCGATGGGTGACCTCTCCCGGGCGCGGGCTGAACTGGAAGTGGAGGCCCCCGGTATGGTCATTGCGTCCGGCTTCATCGACATTCACACCCATTCAGACACCCCCCTGCTGGTCTCCGGCGAGGCCCATTCTCACATTCGGCAGGGTGTGACCACGAATGTGATCGGCAACTGCGGGACCTCGCTGGCACCGGTCACGGACCTGGCGGTCGAGCAGATGAGGGGGCGACTGGGCGGCGACGAGGCACTGATTGAGTGGGAGTGGAGGTCTCTCGACGAATACCTGCGGCTGCTCGAGGACCGGGGAGTTAGCGTCAACGTGGTTCCCCTGGTCGGGCACGGGACGGTGCGGAGGTCGGTGATGGGGCACGAGGACAGGAGGCCGACTCCGGAGGAACTGGAGCGGATGAGGGGTATGGTGCGCGAGGCCATGGAGGACGGGGCCTTCGGGCTCAGCACCGGGTTGATCTACACACCCGGCAGCTACGCCGACACCGACGAGCTGGTTGCTCTGGCCGCGGTCGCCGGAGAGTACGGTGGGCTGTATGTGACGCACATCCGGGGGGAGAACGACAGCCTGATGGAGGCGGCAGCGGAGGCGCTGGAGATCGGCCGCCGGGCCGGCGCCCCGGTGCAGATCTCCCACCTCAAGGCCATGGGGCGGCATATGTGGGGAAGCAGCGTCCAGCTGCTGCAGATGATTGACCGGGCCAGGGCCGACGGACTCGACGTGACCGCCGACCAGTACCCGTACAACGCGTCGGCAACCGGACTGGGGGCGTACCTTCCCGGGTGGGCCCACGCCGGCGGGGACGAGATGCTGAGGGAGAGACTGGCCGACCCCTGCACCCGGGACAGGATGCGACGGGACATACTGGAGGGCACCGGGGATTGGACCAGTCTGCATCGCGGTGTGGGCTGGGAGAACACGCTGATCACCAGGTGCTCCGATCAGGAACTGGAGGGACGGTCGATTGCCGACATTGCCCGGGAGCGGGGAGTTGACGAATTCGACGCCGCCTTCGACATTCTCCGCGACTGCCGGGGCAGGGTAGGGGTGGTCTACTTCACCATCGGCGACGAGGACCTGGAGCGAATCATGGCGCACCCGGCTGTGATGATCGGCTCGGACTCGGGCGCCGTCGCCGCGGAGGGGCCTCTGGCCCGGGGCAAGCCGCATCCGCGGTCCTTTGGCACCTTCTCCAGGGTGCTGGGCCGCTACGTCCGCGAGAGGAAGACCGTGAGCCTGCGAGAGGCGGTCATGAAGATGAGCTCCATGCCGGCGCACAGGCTCGGCCTGCTGGATCGGGGGATCCTGCGCCCGGGTATGAAGGCCGACGCGGTGGTCTTCGATCCGGCCGCTGTCGCCGACCGCGCCACCTACAGCGATCCCTTTCAGTATCCGGACGGGGTGGAGTGGGTCTTTGTCAACGGCAAGGCGGCGGTGCGCCGGGGCGAGCACCTGGGGACCAGGACTGGTCAGGTCCTCAGGCGCGGAGGGAGGAGATGGTGAGATGAGGCGGAGAAGGCTCATCATAGGGCAGATAAGCCACGAGACTAACTGCTTCAGCCCCATACGGACCGGCATTGAGCATTTTCGCGCCCGCGGGCACCACAGCGGCGAGAAGATCATTGAGGCATACGCCGGCACACGCACACCCCTGGGCGGATTCATCGATTCTGCCGGGGAGCACTCGGCCGAGCTAATCCCGACGGTCGCCGCTTCGGCGGTTCCCTCGGGAAGAGTGGAGGCCGGCGCGTACCGGCAGCTGCTCGACGAGCTGCTGGAGGGCATCCACCGGGCGGGTGCAATTGACGGGGTGTTGCTGGCTCTGCACGGGGCGATGGTGGTCGAGGGGATACCCGACGCCGAGGGGGACATCCTCACCCGGGTCCGCGAGATCATCGGGTGGGAGGTGCCGCTGGTCTCGACCCTGGACTATCACGCCAACGTCACCGATACCATGGTCCGCGCCGCCGACGGGCTCTTCGGCTACAACACCTATCCCCACATTGACGGCTGGGAGAGGGGAGTGGAGGGCGCAGAGTTCCTATTCCGAGTCCTGGAGGGCGGAATTGAACCAGTCAGTGCTGTCGTCCGTCCTCCCCTGGCGCCGGCTGTGGTACCGGCCCGAACCGGCTGGGGGCCGATCGAGAAACTGATGGAGAGGGCTTTCGCCTGGGAAGAGGAACCCGGGGTGATCAACGCCAGTGTATACGGGGGGTTTGTGTATTCGGACATCGAGGATGCGGGTCTGTCCTTTCTCGCCACGACGGACGGCGATCCCGGCCTGGCGCGGCGTGTGGCCTCCGACCTGGCCGAGGCAGCCTGGGAGATGAGGAGGGATTTCGTCGCCCGGATGTTGCCGCCGCGGGAGGCGGTGGAGCGCGCGATAGTGGCGACGTCCGGGCCGGTGGTGCTGGCCGATGTGGCGGACAACACCGGGGGCGGGGCCGCTGGCGACGGCACCGAGGTGCTCAGGGCCCTCATGGAGGCGGAGGCGAGGGAAGCAGTCGTGGTCACCATGCCCGATCCGGAGGCGGTGAGAGAGGCCTTCCGCGTCGGCGTCGGGGGAGGATTCAGCCTGCCGGTGGGGGGAAAGATCGACGGCTGCTCCGGCGAGCCGGTTAGGCTGCGCGGCCGGGTTCGTCTGCTGTCCGACGGGCAGTTCGTGCATCGCGGCCCGATGTCCACCGGCGTCATCTCGTCCATGGGCAGGACGGCGGTGGTGGTGGCAGGCGGGGTTGAGGTCATCCTCAACGAGCAGAGACTGCAGCCCGTGGACCCGGAGGTTCCCCGGTCCGTTGGCATAGACCCCATCAACCGCAAGATCATCGTCCTCAAGTCAGCCGTCCACTACCGCGCGGCGTATGAGCCCATCGCCGCGGAGATCCTGGAGGTGGATGGACCCGGACTCTCCAGTCCCAACCTGGACCGCTTCAACTTCACCGGGATACGGAGGCCGGTCTTTCCCCTCGATGACATGTGATGATGGAGCCGGGGGTGCCCTCGCGCAGCGGTGGCGCCCCCGCCTCGTCCGAAGGCATCCGGTTTGCCGAGTCTGAACAGAGCTCGCTTCCCAGACTCAGGGTTGCCGCTCAACAGCACTGTGGGTTCTCTCGCTCGGCATGGACCGGTCAGCTCAAAGTGAATCGGGATCTGTCTCACATATCTCGAGATCCTCTACATTCGGGGATGAATGAAGTACGTAATCCACGTAGCACAATGCCTTGCGGAATTCCGTGGAGAATACACCGTGCTGTACTCTATGAGTGTTGATTTCGCGGAGTATGTTGCGAAACGTTTCGTGGTCTGAAGAAATCGACTCAGCGCTCACGTGAGTCATACCTTGGACAATTTCGGCAAGATAGTCATGGATGTTGTGCTCGACAGGCCACAACCGTGAAGGTGCATTGTCGAGGAATTCCCTGGCGATTGTGCGGTTTGCCTTACGCCAGCCTCTCAAGTCATGGCTCCGAAGAAATGCTTCTTTGATCTCTTCCCAGTCCTCGACCCTCCATGCCGGACTGTAGATGAGCTCATCATAGACATCTGCAATTCTGAACGATTCGATGCAGTCCTCATTGAGTCGTCGGCATAGCTGGTTCACCACGTTGTTGTTGGAATCCGGAAGGCCTCGCAGCACCTGGGTGACTGCATTGACGCTCATCGCCGCCGTACCGACGAAGAACCATATCGGCAGATAGTAAGTGTTTTCGTATGCCATTTGCTTTATGTATTCCAAGGGAGCTTGGCAACGTGACGAGAACCAAGCTCCATATATCTCAGTGATGCCGATCCTGACCTCCTTGCCTGGGATTGCTACCGTGAATTCATCTCCATCAAGACGGCGCAACTCTCCCACCAGGTTCAGTGTGGGGGCTCCTGTGATTTCGCTGAACTCTCCCTGTTTGATGAACCTGAGCTCAGTCATCAGATCCTCGCTGATGACAATGTTCATGCCATCTTTCTCCCGAATCAATCCTTGCCTGAGATCCACAACACTTATCTCTTCGGGTGAAAGTACAGCCATATCGCGTAGCAGCTTCTGCCAGGCGAACCTTTCCCTCATTATGCGTTCTTCGATCAGGGACTGGAGTTCGGACGATTGGATCCGCTTGGTCTCACCCGGGTATCTGTACCAGATATCGCCCTCCCGTACTTTGTTGCCGGCCGATGCCGTGCAGATGACAGGTTTAGTGGGCGATGGATAAATGAAGATCAGCCCAACGTGTTTTCCCTTCAATGTATGGAGTGTCTTTTGCCAGTCAATTTCGGCTGATAGGTGTGTGGCGAGGAATTGGTTGATCCGCGCGGGATCCAGAGTATCGAATGATTTGAGATGGCGACTTCCCAAGCCAACTACTTCCCGAATGCTATCTTTGACTCCATATACCAGGTATCCACCATCATTGTTGGCATAACCCGCAATAGTGCGAAGGCAATCGCGAAAACCGGGAATGGAAAATGACTCTTTGAATTCAACTTGTGTGCTTTCATGACGAGCGAGCTGTCCGTGCTCGGGAGACAGCTGGTGTGGAGCAAGTAGCCAGCCTAGGTGTTCCTTCGAAAATGGATCCATGATTGTCTGCCTCTCTGCACTGATAATCCGTGGGTGATGGCCAGAGTAGTCCTAATTGTCGTGATCCACTCAACTGCCCAGACTTCATCAATCGCCTGTGCAAGGGTACCTGCATTCAGATGCTTGCAGTGTAGCACACTGGTCCAATTGGCCATTGTCGATCATGGTTGAAGGACTGGCGCACCACTACTACATCAAGAGAGGACATTGCTTGTTGCCTGCGGCGATTACCTCGGAGGAGTTGTGTTCTGCAGCGCCTCGACATGGGTCCATCAAACAGGTGTTCTGTCTATAAGTATACAGCATCCTCTTCGGTTCGCGCAACGAATTGATGATTGATGACAAGTGGTAGCGGCCCGCTGGCTCTTGCGCAATCGAGCGTCCAAATGGCTTCACCGATAGGGTGTTATCGAGGTTGCACGAGGGAGTGTTACCCGCGGTTGCCCGAGGAACGGCCTATCGCCGGGCAATCTGTGGCTTCTGAAAGGACTGAGAACAGCTTACCGCGAAGAAAAAGGGTGAACGGAGACTCTGTTGCTGCACCCTGATCGCGACGAATCAATGAGCACATCAAATAATCGGGGGGAGATCATCTGTGGGATTCACCCTATCAATCGGAGAGAAGGCGCCGGATTTCGACCTGCCCGCAACTGACGGAAAGAACTACTCACTGGAGGATTTCGCCGAGGCCAGGGGCCTCGTCGTGTTCTTCACCTGCAACCACTGCCCGTACGTGATCAACTCGGATGAATACACCCGTGCCGTCGCCGAGAGGTTCCAGGGGGAGGGAGTGGCTTTCGTCGGGATCAACAGCAACAGCGCCAACACCTACGAGGAGGATTCCTTTGAGAACATGGTCAGGCGCATGAAAAGCGAGCAGTTCCCCTGGGTGTACCTGCACGATGAGAGCCAGGATGTGGCCCGGGCATACGGTGCCCTGCGCACGCCCCACTTCTTCCTATTTGACCAGCAGCGGCAGCTCATATACACCGGGCGGGCCCTGAATAATCCGGGAAAGCCAGAGGAAAGCACGGCAAACGACTTCGAGAACGCCCTTACCGAGTTCGTAAACGGCGAACCCATCAGCAAACCCCTGACCAACCCGCTGGGCTGCAATGTCAAGTGGGAGGGA
>JAWOBW010000293.1:0-5107 GCA_046484105.1 Bacillota bacterium | reverse complement strand
CGACGCCGCCATCGACGGGTACGGGGTTGAGGCTCACGGCCCTCTGCCCCCAACCATCTGGGGTTACTGGGAAGGAGTCGAGGATATCAGCTACAAGTACGATCCCCAGAAGGCCGCCGAGCTTCTGGATGACGCCGGCTGGGAGCTGCCAGAGGGCGAGCAGTACCGCAGAAAGGGCGACGAGGTCCTCGAGCTATCGCTTTACATCATGCCCGCCGATGACTGGGTGATCACCTCCGAGATGCTGCAGGCGCAGTGGAAGGACATCGAAGTCAAGGTGGACATCGAGAGTTATGAAGTCGGCACACTCATGGAATACCTCAGCGAGGGACGCCACGATCTGAACCTCATGGGCTACGGATCTACGGATCCGGACTGTCTGTACGGCTTCTTCCACTCGGAGGAGGCGGGAGCCGGCGTCAACTGGTGCTTCGTTCGCGACTCTGACATCGATGCCGCCCTCGAGGGTCAGCGCTACACTGTCGATCCCGACGAGCGCCTCACCCACATCACCGAGGCGCAGCGTCTCACAGTTGAAAGGGCGACCTGGGCTCCCATCTACATCCGGGAGAACTATGTGGCGGTGAACAAGAGGGTGCAGGGATTCGGGCTCAGCTACAGCGGTGCGTGGCTGCTGCACGACGTATGGCTCGACGGTGAGTGAGAGAGGCGACGGCGGACGGCTGATGGATGCGCGTCCCCGCGACATGCGAAGAATGCGAACAGGAGGAACGGCGAGTGCCCACGTATGTTGCCAAACGGCTCTTGAGTACCATTCCGGTCTTGATCGGCGTGTCAATACTGGTCTTCTCCATGCTGCATATGGCTCCCGGTGACCCAGCGAGAATCCTGTTGGGAATGGAAGCAGATGCCCAGCAGATCGCACGGGCGCGGGAGACACTCGGACTGAACGATCCAGTATACGTGCAGTACTGGCGCTTCGCCTCAGGTGCATTGCGGGGTGACCTGGGCCGGTCGTTCCGAACCAATCAGCCCGTGACCACGGAGATCAGAAACCGCTTCGTCCCCACATTGATTCTGGCTTCTGCGGGCATGATCCTGGCGGCCGCCATCGGCTTGCTCGCGGGAGTGCTCGCCGGCAAGTTCCACGGATCCATCATAGACAATCTGGTGATGGTGGCGGCAATGATCGGGGTGAGCATGCCCGGTTTCTGGCTCGGTCTCATGCTCATTTTCCTGTTCGCTGTCCAATTCGGGTGGTTTCCCGTGGCTGGAGCCGCGACTGCGGAACATGTCGTGCTTCCCAGCATTGCCCTGGGCGTCGGCGCCTCGGCTATCCTGGCGCGGATGACGAGGTCCTCGATGCTGGAGGTCTTGCGAAAGGATTACGTCCAGACTGCCCGGGCCAAAGGGTTATCTGAACGCGTGGTCATATACAAACACGTGCTGAAGAATTCCCTGATCCCCGTGGTCACAATCATGGGTCTGCAGTTCGGCGGATTGCTGGCGGGCACTGTGATCATCGAGCAAGTTTTCGCCTGGCCGGGGCTGGGTACCCTGGCGATAACCGCCCTGCAGGCCCGTGACTTTCCCATGGTACAGGGCATCGTGCTGTACATCGCCACCGCGTATGTGCTGGTCAATCTGACAGTGGACCTACTGTACTGCTCTCTTGATCCACGCATCAAGTACGGATAGAGGAGACTGACGATGCCTGCAAAAGGACACGAATCGAATCAGGCCGAAATGTTCTCGTTCCGCAAGTACGTGGCACGACGCCTCGTGCGCAACCGGGGCGCAATGGGAGGACTGGCCATCCTGTTACTGTTCATATTGAGCTCCGTGTTTGCGCCCCAGCTATCACCTTACGATCCGTACGACGTGAGTCCCAACCGGCTTGCTCCCCCGTCTCGAGAGAATCCGCTGGGCACCGACCCCCTTGGCCGAGACGTGCTGAGTCGCCTCCTGTACGGCGGCAGGATTTCGCTGCAGGTCGGGCTCATTGCCGTCGGCATCGCCGCAGTCATGGGAACCACCCTGGGCCTGGTCGCCGGGTATCTCGGAGGATGGTTGGACAATGTCATCATGCGGGTGATGGACATCCTCCTGGCTTTCCCGGGCATCCTCCTGGCCCTGGTCATCATTGCCGTTCTGGGATCGGGGCTCTTCAATGTGATGATCGCCCTGGGAATAGCCTCGATTCCGCAGTACACCCGGCTGGTGCGCGGAAGCGTACTCTCGGTCAAGGAGAATGAGTATGTCATGGCCGCCGTGGCGCAGGGAGCCGGAGTACCCAGGATACTGATCCGCCACCTGATTCCCAACATATCGGCTCCCATCATCGTCGTATCAACACTCGGCGTGGCGGGGGCAATACTGGCCTGTGCCGGTCTGAGCTTCATTGGTTTGGGCCCCCCTCCTCCCACGGCTGAATGGGGAGCAATGCTGGCAGGTTCGCGGGTATACATCCGACGGGCGTGGTGGCTCGTGGCATTTCCCGGGTTGGCCATAACCCTGTCAGTTGTGGCCATCAACATGTTCGGGGACGGCCTGCGTGACGCCCTGGATCCCGAGCTCAAGTGATGGCGGTGGCGCCGATTCCCTGATGCAGGTCAGAGGGAGACAGACCGCACCCACTCCCCCGCCGGGCGACCATGGCCGCTGCATGTCCATTGGGGGCTGCAGTTGAGTATCTTCAGGGAGGGCTCACTGCGTTTACTGACAGCAACACGGAAGGGGAGAAGATGATGAGCAATTGTATATGGAAGAAAGAGTTTCTCACTTACGCCGGGGAGATCGTATCAGCACATCAGATACCGGGACTGGCCTTCGGGGTGGCGCGCGATGGTGAAGTCCTTGAAACCGGCGGCATCGGGTTTCGCAACCTCGAAGAGGAGCTTCCCACCGGCGATGACACGGTGTACGGTATCGGTTCCATCACGAAATCGTTCACATCTTTAGCCATAATGCAGCTGCAGGAACGAGGTCTTCTCACTGTCAGGAACCCGGTGAGGAAATGGCTGCCGGACTTCAGGCTGCCGGGCGATGCTGACCCCAAGGAGATCACTCTGCACCACTTCATGACTCACACCAGCGGACTCCCCCCACTCCAATCACTGTTCAACGCCATGGCGAGAAGCATGAAGGGTGATCCGAGTGTGGAGGAGTATCGCAAAGACGCACCCGACCTTGAGCCGATCGACACGTACGAGGAGCTGATGGACTTCATCGCAGAGCTCGACTTCGAACCGTTCGGCCCCCCGGGACGTTTCTTCAGCTACTCCAACGACGCTTACGCCCTGCTCGGAGCGGTTATCGAGAGGGCTTCCGGGCAGTCCTACTCCTCCTATCTCGAGGAGAACATATTGAAGCCCCTTCAGATGAACCACACCACAATTGAGACGGGCAAGCTGGAGGATTTCGACAAAGTCACCGAGCTGTATGCAACTACGGAGAAGCACGGCAAACAGGTCGTGTACCACGCGCCGGGCTGGTGGGAATTCCCCGCCATGGAGGCGGCCGGCAGACTCATGTCGACAGTCAGCGACCTGTTGAGGTACCTGGAAGTATATCGTTGTCTCGGTAAGGTCAACGGGGAGCGGATTGCCTCCGAGGAGAGCATCCGGCAGATGATGCATCCTCACGCGTCCGTCAGCTATCCCCCGAACTCTCACTACGGATATGGTCTCAGCATACAGACTGACTACCACGGGGTGACCCTGGTCGGACACGGTGGAGGGATAAAGGGCGTATCTGCCGACATCCTGCTGGCCGTGGAGGAGGACATCACCGCAGCGGTCCTGTCGAATCTCGCAGGCGTCCCCTCCAGTTCGGTGACCCTGGGCGCAGTCAACACCCTCAAGGGACTACCTGCAAATACCAGGCGTCACGAACACAGCGAGTACGGGGCCTCTCCGGAACAGCTGGCGAGGTTCTCCGGTTCGTACAAGTCGGGCGAGGGAGCCAGCATTGACCTGTACATGGCAGGAGACCGCCTGTTTGCCGACCTGCGGGACAAGACCTACGCGGCCAGGCCTGTAGCCGAGGATGTGGTGGTGATCGCACCGGGTGGCAGTGAGATGGCAATCCAGGCCATGACCGACGGGCAGGGTCAGGTCTGGGCCATTTCCAGCGGCTACCGAATCATACCGAGAACCGAGAAGAAAGAGGATGACGACGGAGAAGACTAGCGGCTCGGTACACGTGCGGCGGGTGGTGAGGACTGTCAATCCTCACCACTCCCCCTGACTCCGGGGCAGGGTGCAGATCTTGAGCCCACAGAGCTGTTGTCTCAGGTGACTCCATCGTCGGTAACGGGAGGAGAGAAACATGGTTAGCACGGAAGAAAAAGAGATCCTGAAGAGCATTTCGGCTTACATTGAGAAGGAGCGTCGCGAGGCCGGCGTACCCGGGCTCGCGGTGGCAATCGTCAGGGACGGCCGCAGAATATGGTCCGAGGGGTTCGGTCACTGCGAGCTCACCCAGGAGAAAGAGGTCACTCCTCAGACACTGTTTGCGATTGGATCCTCGACCAAGGCGTTTACTGCCACCGCCGTCGCAATGCTGGTAGAAGAGGGTAAACTCGACTGGGACACACCAGTCAACCGTTACCTCCCGGGCTTCAGATTGAAGGATTCGCTGGCCGGTGAACGTCTGACCTTGCGAGACATGGCGTGTCATAGATCCGGACTCCCTCGCTACGACCTGTCGCTGTTCAATCCCGAACTCAACCGGAAGGATCTGGTCGACTGCCTGCAGCACCTGGAGGCCAATCACGATTTTCGCACCGTGTGGCAGTATCAGAACCTGATGTACGCAACCCTGGGATACATCGTGGGTGAGATCACGGGCACCAGCTGGGAGGATTTCGTCGCGGAGAGAATACTGGATCCGCTCGGAATGAAGCAGAGCAATTTCAGTCTGGCCGAATCACAGCGAGAGGCCGAATACGCGTTTCCCAGCGCCAGGAAAGACGGCGAGATCATAGAGCTGCCGTGGATTGAGATCACCGCCACCGGGCCCGCAGGTAGCATCAACTCCACCATTGAGGACATGACAAACTGGCTGGTACTCAACCTCAAACAAGGGAAATTCGGCGACGAACAGCTGCTCGCAGCTGAAAGCGTCAAGCAGCTGCACACACCGC
>JAWOBW010000241.1:0-12188 GCA_046484105.1 Bacillota bacterium | reverse complement strand
TGGTGACCCTGCGTCCGGCGAACAGCAGCACGAGCAGCCCGATGACCCCGATCCTGCCACGCTGCGGGACGACGTTGGGCAGCCCCCCCGCCTCCTGGCTGTCCCCGGCACCGACGGTCTGGTCGAACCCGGGGATCGCCCCGGTGAGCTGCTCGGCCACCGCCAGCTGGTCGTCCGGGTTCTCACATCATCTGTTCCGCATAAGACCCGCGGCTGCGTTCACAAGCAACACCAACACCACCAATGTCAGCGCAGACGCCCAGATGCGCTCCCGAGGCATCCCCGGGACCTGAGTTGCCGAGACATACAGCTGGTACGGCAGAGCCATGAACCTGCTGCTGAAGCTGCCGGGCAGCCGGGGCAGCACCACGGCCACTCCGGTGACCAGTATCGGCGCCGTCTCCCCCATTGCCCTGCTCACTCCCAGCAGGGCCCCGGCGACGATGCCGGAACGGGCATAGGGGAGAACATGGGTGAGAACCACCTGCCGTGGCAGGGTCATCAGTCCCAGAGTGAGGGAGGCTGCACCCAGGGAAGAACCCAGACCGAGAAACAACACGAACAAGGACAGACCGAAGAGCCCGTACACAACCGAGGGCACCCCTGCCAGGTTGATCACCGCCAGATTGATGATCCGAACCACCACACTCTGTCACGCATACTCCGTCAGATAGACTGCCGACAAGACCCCCAGTGGAACCGCCACAGATGAGGTGCCGATGGTAAGCCAGATTGTTCCCACGATTGCAGGATAGATCCCCCCGCCAGTCCGCGATCTCGCGGCATCTGGGTGAGATAATCCCAGCTCAGGCCCGGGACACCTCGCCAGACGATGTAGATGAAGATGGCCAGGGTTACGGCCACCACCAGTGAGAAGGTGAGTGTTACACCCGCCGTGACAATGCGCTCCAGAGATCGCCTCCTCATTCTGCTCACTCGCTCACCCTCCCCCGCCGGGACGCAGGATCACATCCACCGCTGTCGTCAGCACCAGGGTTACCACGAAGAGCACCACACCCACGCCGAACAGGGCTGAGTACTGCGCTCCGTACTGGGGTGCATTGTGGATTTCGGCGGCCAGAAGAGCAGTCATCGTGCGCATTGGCTGAAGGAGCCCGCTGGGCGACGCCAATCTTCCCCCGGCGACGATCAGGACTGTCATGGTCTCGCCCAACGCTCTCCCGGCCGCGAGTAGCACCGATGCCATTATTCCCTGTCGGGCTGCGGGCAGCACCACCGTCAGCCTCAAAGAGGGTGGCGCCGAGGGCGAGGGCCGCCTCGCGGTATTCGCCCGAGACACTCAGTATGCTCTCCTCGGCCAGGGAGGCGATGGTGGGCACAATCATCAACCCCAGTACTGTCCCGGCCGTGAACCCGGTGAGCCCGGTGGCCAGAGAGAAGATCCGCGCCACGCGGGGTGCAATCACCAGGAGACCGAGTATGCCGTAGACCACTGAGGGAATCCCGACCAACGTCCCGATCAGTGGCCGACTTAGCTGCCTGATTCGCGGAGGAGCAATCTCAGCCATATAGATGCCACAGCCAGGCCGAGGGGGATCCCCACGGCGAGGGCACAGGTCACTATGAGGGCGAAACCCAGAAGAAAGGGGGCTATGCCAAAGACCGGAGGGTCGCTCACCGGAAGCCACCGGGTGCCGGTTAGAAAGGCCCACGGGGAAACATGGTTCAACGCCGGTCGCGCCTGCGAGAATACGAAGACGAAGATCAGTCCGACGATGGCGACGAGGAAGTACCCACTGGCCGCCACCACCACCGCAAATAGAGTTTCCGTTAGCGCGAACCTCTTCAACCTGAAGGCCACTTTCACACCCATCCCCTACTCTCCCACGGGCACGAAATTCAGCTCTCTGACGATCTCCTGGCCTGTATTCCCGAGCACAAACTCGATGTAGTCATCTGCTGCCCCCTCGCGGCCGCCAACCAGATAGAAGAAGAGAGGCCGCGTGAGGGGATAGGGCAGCCCATCTCGATGGCCATCGATGACGCTAATGGGGACGCCAGATTCGCCGGCGAGCAGATTCACCGCCTTCACGGCATCTCCCAGGTAACCGAGACCTATGTAACCGATAGCCGCAGGGTTCTGCGCCACCTCGTCAACGATGAACTGGGTCGAGGGGACAAACATGGCATTGTCGGAGTATTCCGCACCGGGCATCTCTCCGTCACCGCGGACAACCCTGTCGCGGAAGAAGACGTGGGTGCCGGAGCTGGTATCACGAGACAGCAGGACTATCTCACCCGGGCGGCCGCCGACCTCGGACCAGTCGCACATTTCCCGCGGTAGATGGCCCCCAGCTGCTCAAGACTGAGGACCTCGACCGGGTTGTCGGGGTGAACGCACACCACCACCGCGTCACGGGCCACCACCACCTCTCGTACCTCCATTCCCCTCTCCCTGGCCTGATCCCATTCCTCGTCTGCCATGGCCCGGAACGCCTGGGCGATGTCCGCGTTGTCGTTTAGCAGCGCGGCAATCCCCGTGCCGGATCCCCCGCCCTGCACCCACCACCAGGTCCACCTCTGGATGCATGTCCATGTAGGCCTCTGTCAGGGCAGCCCCGAGGTTGAGCATGGTGTCTGAGCCTCGTATGTCCAGAACCTCATAATTCGCCGGACCACTGCAGGCGCCGAGGCAGAGCAGAAACAAGGCGCCCGTCAACGGAACTGCCGGTCCCCTCGTCAATGACATCGATGCACCTCCTCGTTGATATCTCTGCACCTCCCATCCTGACTCTCAGGGAATCACCGTGGATCAAACTCCCGTTAAAATCGGATCATGGAGTGTTAAGCCTTCCGCGGAGAGAGGCGATAGAACTCCCATCCCCACGATTCCTCACCGAGACCAACCGCAACTCACCATCAAACAGCAATTGCCGCGTTCTCCTCGATGCGCATAATAACCTCAACTTGGGAGAAAGCTTCTCTGCGAGGTGGTGCAGATTTTCATTGAGTATCTGAGGAAAATACTGTCCCGTCGGCGACGATCATCGACCGAAAGCGGAAAGTCCAACGAGACTCCTCTTTCCGCCAACCTCTCAGTGAATCTCAAGGCGCTGAGGGGAACCTTCTCCGAGGCCAGTGACTTCGTGGTCAAGGAGTTTCACCTGGGAGGGCAGCCCTCCCAGCGGATGGCAATCGTCTACATCGACAACATGACCGACGGTGACATGATCCGCAATACGGTACTTACCCCCCTGATGATCCTGGCACGGCCGGTGTTCACCGGAAAACGACCGGAGAAGAACCTCTACAACGACATTCGCTCCGCCCTTATGCCTGCCCAGGAAATGAGCAATCTCGCAACCGTCGAGGAGGTCATTCGCAGCATCCTTGACGGCGACGCAGCTCTGTTGGCAAACGGACTGCGCTCCGGCATAAGGGTGGAGACCCGCGGGTTCGAAACCCGCAATATCGAGGAACCCACCTCGGAAGTCGCCATCCGCGGCACCCGGGAGGGAATGCAGGAGACTGCGGCGGAGAATGTGGTCCTGATACGGAGGCGACTCAAGTGCAGCAGCCTGGCGGTCGAGCGATTCACAGTGGGGCGGAGGTCGAGAACCGACGTCCGCATCCTCTACGTCAGGGACGTTGCACCGGCCGCCGTGGTGGACGAGATTCGCCGTCGTCTCGAATCCATTGACGTCGACGTGGTGCACGCCAGCCGGACCATCCAGGAATTCATCGCCGACAGTCCCTTCTCCATCTTCCCGACGGTAAAGGCGACGGAGCGCCCCGACACGGCAGTGGCCTGTCTGGTTGAGGGTAGGGTCGTACTCCTGGTCGACAACGATCCCTTCGTACTGATCATGCCCATGGAATTCTGGGCCTTCTTCTCCTCCGCCCAGGACTACAACTTCCACTTCTACATCCCCTCGGTCCTGCGCGTCCTCTCCTTTGGGGCCTTCCTGCTGGCATCGCTGCTCACCCCCATCTACGTGGCGCTGATCACCTTTCACCAGGAGCTGATTCCGCTGACGCTGCTGCTCAACATAGCCGCCACCGAGGCTGGAGTGCCTCTGCCGGCCGCGGTGAACGCCTTTGGCGTGGAGGTGGTGCTGGAGGTTCTCCGGGAGGCCGGGGCTCGCCTCCCCAGGGCCATAGGTCAGGCCGTCAGTATCGTCGGCGCCATAGTCCTCGGTCAGGCCGCGGTGCAGGCCGGCTTCGTCTCTCCCGGGCTGGTAATCGTGGCTGCCACCGCGGCCATCTTCTCCTTCGCGGTGCCTCAGTACGAGGTGACCACCGCCTGGAGGCTGATGCGATTTCCCCTGCTGGCCCTGGCCTCCACTCTGGGCTTCTACGGTGTGGCTTGGGGAGTGGTCATAATCGTTTTCCACCTCGCCTCGCTCAAGAGTTTCGGGGTCCCCTATCTGGCCCTGTACAGCCCGGGACGGGTGAGCGAGTTGGGGGATCAGATCATCATGTTGCCGCATCCGTTGAGGCGCCCGGTCCGTCCCGTGGCCACCGGGGACAGGGTCAGGCGGGGAGAAGCTCCGCGAAAACGGGGAGTGGACGACGTGGATTTGCCGAATGAGGGAAAAGAGCAATGATAAGCTCACGGCAGTTGATGGTGATCATAGCACTATCTCGTCTTTCGGTCATCTTCGTGTTCATGCCCGTCATGACCGCGGCAAACGCCCTGCAGGACGCCTGGATCGCCGTCATCGTCGCCACCGCGGTGGGGGCCCTCCTGGGAGCGCTGGCGGCTCAGCTGGCCCGGCGTTTTCCCGACGACACCTACGGTACCCTCGCCCGGGCGGTGTGGGGAAAGATTCCCGGTGCAGCCGCGACGGTGATACTCGGACTCCTCTTCTACGCCATTGTGCTGATGCGAGCCCGCCAGATGGCCTTTCTGCTCATTGCGACCGAGCTGCAGCAGGCTCCCGCCTGGGCCTTCACCTCCACTCTCATCCTGGGCGCCATCTACGGCGCTCTTCTGGGCCCTGATGCGCTGGGACGGACGGCGGAGATCCTGTTCACCATCATCATGGCATCGGTGCTGCTGGGAGTGGTCCTGTTGTTTGCCGCCGCCCCCGTCGATCTCGGGCTGCTGCGGCCGGTTCTGGCCCGGGGACTGGAGCCAGTCCTGGTCGCCAGCATGAACCCGGTATTCTGGTTCGCGAGCTCAGCCGCAACCGTGTTGGTGCTGACGAGATACACCGTCGAGGTGGAACAGGTCACCCGGGCGGCGGTGCTGGCCGTGATCATATCGGGAGCAGTCCTGCTCATCATGGCCCTGCTGGCGACGGTCAGTCTGGGCCCGCATGAGGCCCAGAGACAGATCTCTCCCCTCATCTCCATGGCCAGGATCATCTTCATCCGGGGCGCCGTCGAAAGACTCGACCTGGTGGCCCTCAGCATCTGGGTCCTCGGCCTCAATTTCGACGCGGCGCTGTTTCTTATGACCGCAACGATATTGCTGGCGGACGGGCTCGGGCTGAAGTTCAGACCGCTGCTATTCTCCCTAGGGGCATCCGCCCTGCTGCTTACTTCCCTGAGGATCACTGACATATTCATGATCAGGCGGATCCTCGATCCGCTGTCCACCGGGGTGGCCACTTTGGTGGTGTACGTGGGCCTGATCGGCCTGACCCTGGCCGCGGCCGTCCTACGCGGGAAGGGGTATGACCGGGAAGATGAGTGAGCGCGGCCGCCGCACAGTTATCGCGATCCTGCTGCTATCCCTGACCCTTCTGTCAGGCTGCTGGAACCGACGCGAAACGGCTAACATGGCCATCGTGGGGGCAATCGCCCTGGATCAGATGGAAGAGAACAAGATACTGGTCTCGGCCGAGATACTTAATCCGATGATGCTGGCGCTTGGTACTGCAGTTGCCTCCGGCAAGGACCAGCCGGTGGCGTGGATCATGCGGGAGGAATCGTCGACAGTATCCAACGCCCTGGCCAACATGGGACGTCGGTCGCCCAGGAAGCTCTTCGTCGGCCAGGTGAGCACCATAGTCTTCGGACAGAACCTGGCGCGGGCCGGGATCGCGCCGCATCTAGACTACTTCGCCCGGCAGAATGAGTACCGCAGGACGGTGCTCGTCAACATCTGCGACACCGCCACCGGGCTCCTACACCGCCCCTACATTGAGGCAGTGCCCTCCCTGACCCTGGAGGGATTGTCCTCCACCGCCGCTGCGTCCGGGAGGACTACGGTCGTCAGTCTAAACGAGTTCCTCATGAAGTTGGCCGAGCCCGGAATCGAACCCATTGCCATGCACACCGCCGGCCGAAAGACTGAGGATCTCATCATCAAGACGATGGGAGAGCAGGTGGAACAGGACCGGCCCGCCGAGGTCCGCAGGCAGCCCGCCGACACGGATCACAACATCACTGGGGCCCTGCCGCCCGACTCGCCCGTTCTCGATCCCCTCAGTCAGTCGGGTACGTCGGAGCCGACACCCGGGATGACGGTGCTCCTGGGAATCTCCGTCTTCCGGGGCGACAGGCTGCGGGGATTTCTCGACGGCCTCGACGCCCGCGGCTACCTGTGGGCCGTCGGTCGCCTGCACGAGGGTACCGTTCAGCTGCCCCATCCCGGCGGAGGCGCAGTCGTCTTTCAGATCACCCGGGTCAGCACGTCCATCACCCCCGCCATCCGCGATGAACAGCTCACTATGAAGGTTGAGGTCAGCGCGGACTTCCAGGTGGAGGAGATCACCGCCACCGGGGTCGTGTTGGGAGACCCGGAAACGATCAGACGACTCTCGGAGGGCCTCAGGCAGCTGATAGAGAGGGAGATAAGGGATTCGTTGAACGTCGTACAGACAGCCTTTCGCTCGGACATATACGGTTTCGGCCAGGCAGTGTACCGGCACAAGCCGCAGCTGTGGCAACAGCTGAAGGATGACTGGAACGAGGAGATATTTCCCCACCTCCCCGTGCAGGTAGAAATGCGGCGGCTCCGCATACGCGAACCCGGGCTGATAATCCGGGACCCCGGGCACTGATCGTCGGCGCTCCGAACGAGACGCGACACAACCAACCCAGGTGCGCCGCGACTCGCCCTCGAAATTCTTGGTGCAGCCGATTCAGCCGGGCATCGCCTCCATGATCGAGCGGTAGCCGACACACGCGAGCAGCAGCTGGTCAATGTCAATGTATTCGTCGACAGTGTGGGCCAGTCGTTCGGGCGAGGGCCCGAACCCCACGGTGGGTATTCCCAGTTCGCCCGCGTAGTGACTGGCGTTGGTGCAAAATGAGTACCGCGAAACATCGGGGCGGAGGCCGGTCCGGGCGAGGGCAGTTCCCACGAGCTGCACCAGTTCGTGATCCTCGGCCGTCAACCACGCGGGAAAGAACCTCCTGGCACTGATCACCTGCCCCGTCCAGCACTGGGCGGAACCCTCCCGGCAGGTTGCAGTAGCCCTGAGGCGGGGTGATTCTTCTCTCGCCCCGTCGATCATCAGCTTGACATCGGCCAGGACAGACTCCTCGGTCTCACCCGGCAGTAGACGCCGGTCGTATGTGGCCGTACAGCGCGAGGGTACAACTGAGGCTCCCGGGTGAGGATGTGAGATGATGTCAGTCAGTTCCATGATTCCGCGACCCAGGAAGCCGTGTTCGCTGATCGGCATTTGCATCAGTCGATCTATCAACAGAACCATATCATACACCGCATTGTGTCCGACCTCAGGATTGGACGAATGGGCGGACTCGCCGAAGGTCTCGAGCTGAATCTCCGCCCGGCCCCGCTGCCCACGATTGATGTTCAGGTCAGAAGCCTCGCCGACGATAACCCAGTCCGGCCTCACCGCCCGGCTGACTGTCCGGGCGGCCACCCCCTCGAAACACTCCTCGTGCACTGTGCAGGATACGTGTATTTCGCCGGAGAAGTCTCGCCCCCGATCCTCGGCCAGGTGGGCGGCAGCCATGATCATTGCCGCAGCCGCCCCCTTCATGTCCGAGCTGCCGCGACCGTGTATTCTCCCCGAGGCAACCTCGGCGCCGTACGGATCACGTGTCCACTCGGCGGGGTCGGAAACGCCGACGGTGTCGACGTGACTGTCGAAGAGCACTCTCTTGCCCCGCCTCTTCCCGCGAATGACCCCGCGAAGATTGCCGAGCTCGTCAGTGCTCACCTCATCGTATCCCAGGGCCCGCATGCGGTCGCCGAGGAAGCCGACGATCCTCTCCTCATCCCCGGAGGGACTGGGTATGCGGACGAGATCCCGGCAGAGTTCGACAACTCCATCCTTTCTCGCACGGCTCAGCGGCACGATTTGCCCCCTATTCTATTATCTCCCAGTGCGGAGCATGCCTCGCCAGCTCTGTCTCGGACTGCCGATCCAGTGAATGGTCCCTGTCGGGAATGACCACCTCCGATGAAACTCCGAACAGAGGAGAGGTGAAGTACTTGTGCCCACTGTCGAAGAGGATGGTGGCCACAGAGCCCGGATCGGGATGGCGGCCCAACAGCTTCCTGATCGCCGAGACATTGCAGCCGGTGGATATCCCCACGATCAGACCCTGCTCCAGGCACAGCCGGCGCGCCTCTTCCACCGCATCGGCGGAACTCACGGCGATCACGCCGTCGATGAGGCTGAGGTCGAGATTCCCGGGTAGGAACCCATCCCCGATGCCCTGGATATCGTGACTGCCCCACTCGCCCCGGGAGAGAATCGGGCACTCGGCCGGTTCAACAGCATAGATGCGTACCCGGGGATTGCGCTCTCTCAGGTATCTTCCCATCCCGGTCAGGACTCCTCCCGAGCCGACGGCGGCCACGAGGACGTCAACGTCACCACCGCTCTGGCGCCACAGTTCGGGTGCAGTCCCCTCGTAGTGAGCCAGGGGATTGTCCGGGTTGTCAAACTGGGCCGGATACCAGTATTGACCTGGATTCTGCTCGACAATCTCCTCGACCCGGCGCAGGGCCAGGTCCTGGTCGCTCTCCGCACCCGGAGTCAGGAGCAGCTCGGCACCCAGGGCCCGGATCAGCTTCTTACGTTCCTCGGACATTCCCTCGGGAATGACGATCACCACCCGGTACCCCTTCAGCCTGCCCACCATGGCGCAGGCGGTTCCGGCGTTTCCGGTGGAACCCTCAATTATGGTCATGCCGGGACGCAGCTCACCCCTCTTCTCGGCCTCATTTATCATCCGGAAGTAGATCCGGTCCTTGTGGCTGCCGGTTGGATTCGCGTACTCCACCTTGCCCAGAGCCTCAAACCCGTCGACCCGCACCCTCACCAGGGGCGTGTCGCCGATCAGCCCCAACGCATCATCGGCACAATCAGTCCCCATTCACATCACCTCCGACTATCTTCCGCATATGATTCACACCAGTCCCTCCGCCTAGAAGGAGAAGTTCCTCACCAGGACGATGGGGGTTCCCGCATCGGCCGAACCCGCCGTCAGATCGGCCAGGGTGCCCAGTATGGCGGTCACACTCCTGGGGGTTGTGCCCAGGCTCTCCCTGCTGACGACGTCCTCGCCGCTGTCGAGAATGCGACGTATCTCCTCACGCGAATGCCCCGCCCTGAACAATGTCTCCACCTGCAGCTTGAGCTTGGTCCCGGTGCGCAGGGAGGCACCGCGCAGGCCCGAGCTGCAGCCGATGGCCGGATGGGGATCCGCCAACTCGTATATTCCAGTGTCCGGATCCTTGTAGGCACCGTCACCGAATATCAACACCTCCACCGATCTGCCCGTCTCCGAGAGGATCTTCTGCTTGATGTCATCGGCCGTTTCGTCGGGATTATCCGGAAGCAGCTTCAGTATCCCCTTTTCATTGTGAGAGACGTTGGAACCGATCACACCCCAGGGCTCGGGTCCAATCTCCTGAATGGTCACCAGGGGAGTCTGAGTCCCGAAGGACAGAAACAGGTCCTTGAGTTCGTGACGCTCGTGTACTGCTCCGATCACGATCCCGTCGACAAACCCCCTGTCGAAGACCTTCAGCGGGTTGTTGGTGAACAGGATGTCGACCTCCGCATCCTGTGCCGTCACGACGTCCCGATACAGGCGGGGATAGTCCATTCCGGTGATGGGGTGAGAGAAGCTGAGATTGCTCAGCTCATCGAAGTATAGACAGTCGGGATCACGATAGACCGACAACTGCTCAGTGAAATTCATCTCGGCCACCATGGCATCCTTCAGCGAGCCATCCCGGCAGGCGACGGCATCCGCCATGGCAATCCGGTGCCCCTGCAGGTCCACCGCAACTGCGAATGCCCCATCAGTGTCGGCGTCGCGCATGATGCCCAGGGCCTTCTTCGCCGTGCTCTCCAGGTCCCCGAAGCCGACCTCCACCGAGATCACCCGTCCGTCCGGGTCGCGGACGGTGACATCTGCCATTCCCTGGCCAGTTATCTTGCGGATGCCGATGACCCGGTAGCCGATCTCCTGCAGTTTGAGCGCGGCCAGCACCTCGCGGATCAACACGTTCATGTGGGGTGTATTGCCCCGTATCTCCTGCAATCTGTCGAATATTCTCTTCAGCCTCAGGCGGGTGGTGGCGACATCCCGGTCGAGCACCTGATTGCCCACCTCGTCATCGGGTATGGCCAGCTGAATGATCACCCTTCCCCGATCCGTGGCGCGGGCGATGGCCCGCAGAATCAGGGCAAAACGGTTTCGACTGACTATGGGGCTGATGACAGCCAGGGTTGCCCCAGGACGCAGGCTCAGCTTCTGCCTGATGTCGTCAGCCAGTTCCTCGCAGGTCAGGTACCGATTCTGCGACCTGGCAACCACGGATTCGGTGACGCAGATTATGTCCCCGTCCTCCACGACATCGGCAACCGAGGCGAGGGCAATATCACCTATGTCATCGTCGGGCAGAATCAGGCCCGTCTTTATGCCGACAGCCACAACTCCCACATCTCCGTTGATTTCGACCTTCACGAACTATCCCCCCAAGTTCTCTTTGCATCTGAGTTGATCAGGTCCCACAAACACCGGACCCCCCGACGGAAGTCCTCCGGTGAACGGGGCCGGTTCAGTTCGAGGGTCCACTGACCTTCATAGCCGAGCCGACACAACCGGCGGACCGCTGCCTCGATATTTATACTGCCGGCCCGGGGATGCAGGCGATCCCCGTTTTCGCCTGGCACGAGCCTTCCCTGAACGTGAACATTCTCGATGCGCGGAAGCAGATCCAGCAGCTCATTAAAGTTGTCATACATCGAGCTCCACGAAAGATCCAGGGTGAGACCCACGGTGTCGGGCACGAGACCTGTGAGAGCAGCCAGAGCATCCGCCTGAGACCACCCGGCGGCACAAAGCGGTATATTCTCCAGGGTCAGTGTTGCCCGAGACCGCCGGGACGCCTCGATGATGGAAGCGGCAATATGCTCCAGGTCGATCTCGTCGGCCCGGCTGTCCCAGGGGTGTATGACGATCACCTCGGCTCCGACTTCATGGGCAATTCCGATGGTGTCCCCGAGGATCTGTCCCGCAATCGTCTGGCCATCGCCATCATTGAGAAACGAGCCCAAATCTCGGTTGGCATGAATCGAGTGAATCCTGATGCCGATGCGATCCATGCCCTCCTTCAATTTGAAGATGATCTCGTCCGAGGTCAATGTCGCCGAGACACCAGGAGCATCCGGCTGCCTGGATCTAGGAGGAAGTCCCTCGCGCCAGTCCGGGTGGAGGACCACTTCGAGGTCCCTGGCGGGAATGACCTCGGCCGCCCTGAGAACAGCATCGATCTCATGATAGCGCTTGCCCAGAGCCGATGGCATGGTTCCGGTGGAACACACCACCAGATCCTCATTCACAGCCAAGATCTCCTCACCGTCCTTCCCAGCCAAAACCAGGCGCCTTCCCCGACTCATTGTATCACAGGCGATCGTGTCATTTCCGCAGCGACCGGTCGCTGCATTGCCCACCCAGGCAGCCGCGCGGGCCCGGTGAAGGCTCCCGGAACCCCCGGATCGTTGACCCGATGAAGGAATCAGCTCCGGATGCATTTTGGGTGGAAGAGGTCCCTCGCTCGCCCTGACTGCGGGTCCCTACCGTGGGCTCGCGAAAGTGTGAGTACATCAGAAGGGAGTGTGTGCAGTGGTCTGCAAACTCGATTGACTCCGGCGCTGACACTGCTGGCCTGTCTCGATATGGCAATCCTCACCTGCCGGTGCCACCTTCCCACTGCAGCTTCACCTGGCAATTGGCGAAGTCAGCGGCCCTGCCGCGAAGCTGGTCGACATCAACTGTGG
>JAWOBW010000103.1:0-5168 GCA_046484105.1 Bacillota bacterium | reverse complement strand
ACGGTTCACCAGTTCGACTGACACCCGCATAAGGAGATGAGACCGATGAAGAGCAAGCAGTACTCAGGCTACAGGTCCTATCAGTATCTGGATGCAGAGGACTACCGGCAGTTCGCCATGGCGCCGGAGATCGGGCGGGTTCCCCCTTACGAACTCGATCTCTCCGAAGAGCAGAGAGAACGCGCCGAGAGGCTCCTGGCGGACAGCCTGGTGGTGTCGCTGCATGAGCACCTGTCGGTGATGCCGGAGGACATCTCCGAGCTGCGCGAATACGAGCGACAGGGTCGTGAGGTCACCGGGTACGAGGGCGTCAAAGTCTCCGGCATGGACGCCGTCTTCGAGAACTTCATGGACGGCACCTGCACCATTACCTCGAGCGCCGGGTGGAAGTGGACTGACGTGCTGCACGACGTGGGCATGCGCCTGTGCGACCTGGCACACCAGGATATGATCATCCGGGCGGAGGGCCTGCGCGACATCCATCGCGCGGCGGAGACTGGCCGCGTTGCGCTCATCCCCGCCCTGGAGTCCGCCACCCCGGTCGAGAATGAGATCGACCGCATCGACGTATTGTACGGCCTCGGGATTCGAATGCTGGGCATCTGCTATTCAGAAGCCAACATGTTGGGATCGGGGCAGAGGGAGCCGGTCGACGGCGGGCTGACGTATTTCGGACGGCGGGCGGTTGACCGCATGAACAGGTTGGGGATGGCCATCGACATATCTCACGCCAGCGACCGGACCTGCATGGATGTGATAAGGCGCAGCCGTCACCCGGTCTTCATCAGTCACACCGGGGCCCGGGCGCTGTGGAACAGCAGGGGGATGAAGCCGGACGAGGTTCTCACTGCCTGTGCCGAGCGGGGTGGGGTCATCGGCATCATGGCGGCGCCGCACACCACCCTGACGGAGGAAAACCCCAGGCACAACATAGAATCGGTCATGGAACATTTCACGTACTGCGTCGACCTGGTGGGGATTGACAGTGTCGCGTTCGGTCCCGACACACTGTTCGGCGATCATGTCGACATCCACCGGCAGTATTCCCGGCAGATGTCCATCGAGGAGAGCCGCCGCGACGTCACCTACGAGGAAGTCGACTACGTGGCCGGGCTGGAGAATCCGTCCGAGTGTTTCCCCAATATCACGCGGTGGCTGGTGAAGCACGGCTACTCCGACGATGAGATCGGAAAGGTTCTCGGCGACAACATCGTGCGCGCCCTGGCCCAGGTCTGGGTGAGCTGAGCTACCCGGTCCATCAGGGCGTCGGCCTCGGGGATCCGTGCCCGGCTGAGAATTTCCCTCGTGTCGCGCCTGCTGCTCAGGGATGGCATCGCCCGGGTCGGCGGTGTCATCCCGCGATGTCTCGCCCGGATCCGTCGTCCCCATCTTCAGCTGTCTATCTTCTCATCAGTACCTGGCCCGCCGATGCCCTGCCTTTCTCTGGTCGGCGGCGGGTGATTCCGCCTCCTCGATTGCCGAGCGGCTCGCGTCCGGGGTGAAGGAAACCAGATTCGGGTGGCGAAGGTTTGTGGCGAAGGAGCCGGCGGCGAGGGGAGAACCGACGGGGGCTGTGAATGCGTGCGCCCGTGAACGGGACTGGAGATGCCCACTGATTGAACAACTATCCATATGATACGAGGGAGTGGGATTGATGCTGGATCTTCTCATAACCAATGCTGCGGTCATTGACGGCACCGGTGCTCCCGCTTTTCGCGGTGAGGTTGGAGTTGAAAGGGGCAGGATAGTCATGGTCCGTCGCCTGCCGGAGGACGGCGGTGAGGACCCCGGGGGGCCCGCGGCGGTGAGGACCATAGATGCGGGGGGCAAGGTGGTGTGTCCCGGCTTCATTGATCTGCACTCGCACTCGGACCGGGGAATACTCCGCGACCCGGCGGCTGAGTCGTCCCTGCTGATGGGAGTCACCACCGAGATAACCGGCAATTGTGGGGGCAGTATGGCACCTCTCTCCTCGGCTGCGGCCCGGCTGATGCAGCCACGTGTCGGGGACCTGGAGCTGGACTGGCGGACCATGGACGAGTTCCTGGCGCGCCTGGAGAGAACTGACATAGGCAACAATCACGGCCTGTTCGTCGGGCAGGGAACTGTCCGCAGCTGCGTCATGGGGATGGAAACCCGGTTCCCGACGGAGGCGGAGCTGGACGTGATGGTGGAGCTGGTTCGGGAGAGCATGGAGGCCGGGGCTTTCGGGATTAGCACTGGTCGGGCCTATGTGCCGGGATGCTTCGGCGGGCTTCGCGAGGTGGTGACGCTCACCGGGGTGGTCGGTGAACACCTGGGCCTGTACACGAGTCACATAGCCGATCAGTGGGCCAATGTTCACCGGGCCACCTGGGAGGTAGTGGAGATCGGGGTTCGCACCGGCGCCGTGGTCCAGGTCGCCCACCAGAAGGTGGTGGGCAAGGACAACTGGGGACGCGGAGACGAGGTGCTGGCCATTCTTGAGGAGGGCCGCGACATGGGCGTCGACATCATGGCCGATGTCTATCCCTATCCCTTTGCCGCGGTGATGGCCCTGGACCGGGTGCTTCCCGCCAGCCTTCGGGGGGAGTCGGACGAGGAGACGCTGAGCAATCTCGGGGCCGACAATGCCGAGGACACCATACGCCGGGCTTTCAGGGAGGAACCCACCTACGTGACCGCCCGCCTGCCGCTCTACGGGTTGGTGCAGTGCGAGGGGACCGGGGAATTTGAGGGGCTTGACATGGGCGAGGCGGCGCTGAGGCTGGACACTGACCTCGCCGGTGCCGTCTACCGCCTCCTGGTGGAGAATGAGCTGTGCGTCAAGGTGGCCGGCATAATGAGTGAGGAGGACGTCAGGTCCATAGTGGCTCATCCTCTGGTCATGATCGGCAGCGATTCCGGCATACGCAACTACGGCCGCGACCGCGAGGAGGAGAAGGGCTGGTCCACCGTCCACCCGCGGGAGTACGGCACCTTTCCCCGGGTTCTGGGCAAGTACGTCCGGGAGGAGAGGCTGCTCACCCTCGAGGATGCGGTGTACAAGATGACCGGTTTGCCGGCCGAGCGTATTCAGCTGCCCGACCGGGGCGTCATAGCCCGGGGCTTCTGGGCTGATCTCATCATCTTCGATCCCGAGGTGGTGACTGACTGCGCCACCATCGCGGAACCGTGTCAACCGCCGGAGGGGCTCGAATACGTCATCGTCAACGGGCAGGTGGCGGTTCATAGAAGCGAGATCCAGCCGGTCCGGGCGGGCCAGGTTCTCCGCGACACGCAGGGAAGGGTCCTGTACTGATCAGCGGCAGCTGGAGGGAGATTCTCTCCCTCCAGTTTCCTCCCTCGACCGGGTGCAGGAGTGATCACTGCCGGGAGATGATATAATGGCTGTGGACACAACGACAGGAGGCGCCTTCACAGATGAGAGCCGCTGACGGACGATCTCACCGGATCTGGGAACGAATACAGCCTGTCCACGTTTTCGGCCTCGCCGCCGCCTACCTGGCATTTGCCTGGCTCATCTCATATCTGGGTGATGTCCACAACGTGCTGGCACTCACGGACCGGCTGATCAACCGCGGCGCGGAGCGACCCTTCATGTGGTATTACCTGTTCACCGAGGGAAGCCCGACGGAGATGTTGCAGTGGTCCTACCTTACGGCCACGGTCGTCTTCTGCGGCTATCTCATTGGACAGCTGGCGGAGAGGGGTCACGGCGGTGCGGCCCGGTTTTTCATCCTCATGGCGGTCGGCACCGGCATCATGTTGATGGAGGATGCGGGAAACATCCGCCACCGCATCAAGTACTACATACGGCTTACCTTTGGTGACACCATGCTGCTCGGCATAGCCGTGGAGCTGGTCATCTACGCCCTCCTCGGCGCGCTGATGATCTATGCCCTGGCCCGGTTCTGGCGCTATCCCTGGCGTCACCGGGAGACGCGATACTACCTGATCAGCGGATACCTGCTGTACGCGGCGGCCTCAATAGCCTCTGCCACGCGACACATCGGCGACTGGTATGATCACGCCGGGCACTGGCTTCTGCGGGCCTGTGGCCTGTTCGAACCCTTCACCGCTCTCTTCACCCCCACCGACGTGGGCAGGCCGATCGGCTTCTACATCATGGACTTCCTGGTCGAGGAGTCTGTTGAGCTGATCGGTGCCGGTGCTCTCTGTACGGCAGTTTTTGCCTACATTAAGGAAATCAGACGCAACCCCGGGATTGCGCAGCTGGACGACGAGGACTGAGCCGTGCGGGTGTGTGGGGCCACATCGGCTGCGCCGCCCCCGGCAGGGATTCCCGCGGAGGATGACGAATGGCATTTGAGGTGCAGCCGGCAGCTTAGATGTTTCGGGGAGGGAGAGCTATGGCCAGGAAGAAGACGGTTCTGGATTTTCAGAGGATGCGCACAGAGGGACGCAAGATAGTGTTTCTCACTGCCTATGACCATCCGACGGCCATGTTGGAGGAGAGGGCGGGAGTGGACATGATCCTCGTCGGTGACTCGGTGGGAATGTGCCTGCTGGGGTATGACAGCACCATACCCGTCACCATGGATGACATGGTTCGCCACACGCAGGCGGTCAGAAGAGGGGCGCCGAACACCTTCGTGATCGCAGATATGCCCTTCATGTCATACCAGGTTTCGGTGGAGGAGGCAGTGGCCAGTGCCGGGCGACTCATCAAGGAAACGGGAGCCGATGCGGTCAAACTGGAGGGCGGTCGACGGGTGGCCGATCATGTGCGAGCGATAAACGACGCCGGAATGCTGGTCATGGGACACCTGGGCCTGACGCCCCAGTCCGCCGGCCAGCTGGGTGGATTCAAGGCGCAGGCCAAAGATGCCGGGATGGCCATGCAGATTATGGCAGACGCCCGGGCGGTGGAGGAGGCCGGGGCCTTTTCCATCCTGATTGAGGCCGTTCCCCCGCCGGTGACCCGCGAGATCAGCGCCAGGGCGGAGGTGCCGATTCTCAGCATCGGGGCGGGCGGAGACTGTGCCGGGCAGCTTCTCATAGTCTCTGATCTTCTGGGCATATTCCAGGCCTTCACTCCCAAGTTCGTGAAGAAATATGCCGATCTCGCCGATGCGATGGTTGAAGCTTTCGAGGCATACGGCGAGGATGTCAGGAAGGGATTGTTTCCCGAGGCGCAGCATACTTACAGTATGGATCCCGGCGAA
>JAWOBW010000039.1:0-3469 GCA_046484105.1 Bacillota bacterium | reverse complement strand
CATTGGTACAGCCGAAAACCCGGTAGAGGCGGCCATAAACTTTGCTGAGGTAACGGCGCAGGAGATGGTCCTGGTAGGGCACCGGTGCCCCCGGTTTTACAAAGCGCCGGTAGAAGTCATGTACAACATATGATGAACCCCAGTTAAGGTGTGTGCCTACTTTCTCTGTGCCGGCGATGTCAGGATACAATCACTGAGACCGGGGGTATCGTAGATGATCCAGTCGGATCCGGTCGATCTCCCGCGCCCGCCCAGTACCCGGGCGCTCGCCATGGTGCCACGGCCAGAACGTGAGCCGTCGTCTCCCCCGCCCCGCCCCGGGTCTTGTGCCTCCGATGCCGCCCGCACGGCCACATCCTCCCTGCGACCCAGTTCGGCCACCAGCTGAACGAACAGTGTTGACTTGCCCCCACCGGGTGCTCCCGCGATCGCGCACTTCATCACGGCTGAATCTCCTCAAATTCCCTCTCCGTGAGTGTGATCAGGTCTTCGCGGGTTATGATCGTCTGCTCCACCAGGCGCACCGCCTGCCGGCGCATGGCTCTCTCGAGGAGGTTCCGCACCTGCCGGGCATTGCCCCGCCTTGAGGCCCGCCCCCGTCTCAGAAGGCCCACCAATCTCTCTTCCGCTTCCGGTGACAGACGGTACTGCCGGTCGCGCAGCATCAGGTTGCATATGGCCAACAGCTGCTCTGGACTGTAATCGGGAAACTCCAGGTGTATGGCGAAGCGGGAACGCAGTCCCGGGTTCTGCTCGAGAAACCAGTCCATCTCATCACTGTACCCGGCCAGAATGAGGACGAACCGGTCCTTGTGATCCTCCATCGCCTTCACCATGGTGTCGATTGCCTCCTTGCCGAAGTCCTTCTCACCCCCGCGGGCCAGCGAATAGGCCTCGTCGACGAAGAGAACCCCGTCCATAGCCTCGGCAATCTTGGCCCGGGTCTTCTGCGCGGTGTGACCGATGTATTCGCCCACCAGATCCGCCCTCTCCGCTTCCAGCAGGTGCCCCTTCCTGAGGACGCCTGCCTGCCCCAGGATCCTCCCCAGGATCCGGGCGACGGTGGTCTTGCCGGTGCCGGGATTCCCCCTGAAGACCATGTGCAGGACAGTGGGTTCGGCCGTCAGCTGCAGGCGATTGCGCAGGCGCTGAATCTCCGCAAAGGCGGTCACTTCGCGCACCGTCTGCTTGATCTTCTCCAGGCCGATCAACTCCTCCAGCTCCTCAAGGGGATCCCGGGGATCTTCCTCCTCCGCTGCCCCGGCCCTGCCAGCCAGCACCCGCTCGCGGAGAGTCGCCGCCGGTCGGGCCGGGGCCCTCTCTCGCGGGGGTGCCTCCACTGGTCTCTGCCGCGGCGGTCGATCGGGGGCGAAGTCGTCTTCACCCGCGGTCAGATAGGACAGGGCAACAGGGGCGGAGATGTGACCGAGCTCAATCCATTGCAGTATATCCTCTGTCCTGTGGGGGCGACGTTCGTCAGCTGGCACAGGTGGCAGTCCCCTTTCGGCCGATCAGAGGGACCGCGAGAAGGCACCCGAAAGCCCGGTCTCATTCACTCTTCGGTCCAGCACCTCACCGTCGGTGGTGTACAGTCCTCTGCTCTGCATCCTGTCGAAGAAAACCGAACCGGCGAAGGTGTAGCTCTTCTCCAGTCCTCGCCTGGTCAGCATCTCCTCCCTGCCGTAGGCGATGAAGTCACCCACCGCTGTAGAGCGGGGCAGCTCAACCAGTTCGAGGTTCCCAGTGCAGCGAGCCGCGTTGTGTCCGGCCAGCGTACCGGTGACGATGGCCTCCGTGTGCCCGATGTAGATTCCCGCTTTCTCCCCGGCGCAGAACAGGTTGGACAGTCCATCCACCAGGAGGTGGTCGTCGCGCGGTGCGATGGCGGTGAACCGTATGGAGTTGCCCTTGCCCCCGGCGTAGGGATCCTCGAACCTGGCCCGCTCCAGTCCCGGTATCTGGCGGAGGTCGCTCAGCGGGAAGTAGGGCGTCATCAGCTTGGCGTGACCGGTGTCGAGGAGGACGATGTTGTCCGCGTACTCCGGCAGGGCATACTGCTGGCAGGCCTTGCCTCCCAGCTTCTCGCGGTGAATCATCTCCCGCGGCAGCGGCAGGACGGCCACCCCGCTTTCTTCCAACGCCCCGCGCACCTCCCGGGAGAGAGAATCCTTGTTGAGCTTCCCCGATCCACTCATCGCGCCGGGCACGTCGGGTCTCTTCAGCGCCATGCGCTCCGCCACGCCGGCCCGGGCCACCAGGCTCACCCGGGGACCGAAGGCGGGACAGCGCTGGATGCACATGACACAGCCGTTGCCGTACCGCATGCAGTTGCCCATCGGCCCGGAGGTTCCGGTGGTGTCCACGAAGGCATCTGCCCTCTCAATCCTCCCGTCCTCATCCACGACCGCGGTCAACCTGTCGCCCTCCCTGCGCACGTCCACCACCCGCCGGCTCAGCCTGACATTCACCCCGGCGTCCTTCAGGTGGTCCAGGACCAGCGGCTCGATCAACGTTATGTCATACAGGTTGGCGTGCTCGTGTCCGGGGAAGCGGATGTTCCGGTGTCGCGCCGCCTGATCAGTGAGGGCAAACAGCTCCCCCCCTCCTCCGAGGCGCAGCGCCTCCTCGGCCGCGCTGTAGCGCCCATTGTTGCGCATGATGCCCCCGACCAGTCCCGCTCCCAGCAGCATGTCAGTCTTTTCGTAAAGATGCACCTCGGCACCGGCCCTGGCGGCCGACAGGGCCGCAGCGCAGCCCGCCCAACCGCCTCCCGTCACAATGACTCTCCTTGGCACTGTCAGCCCTCCCCTTCAGCAGCAGGCCGGTCCGCAGCCCGCCAGAACACGTCCTCGGGCGCGATGTCCACCTTGCAGCCGCGGACTTCCCTTCCGTCGCGCAGGACGATGCTGCAGCTCCCGCACACCCCGTCGGCGCATACCATGACGCTGTTGTTCGACGCCACCCACCCCTGCTCGGGGCGAATCCACCGGGCAGCCCGGCGGTGCAGTGAGTCGCTGCCCAGGGTGATGATGAGGTCACAATCACTGTCACGTATCAGCTCCCGCAGCGGGCCCAGCTCCTCCCGGGCTTGCGCATCATACAGCCGCGCGGCCAGAACGGGGCCCTCCCACTCCCGGAGGTAGTCGAGGATGTACAGCCCTCCACCGGATCCCGGATCCAGGACAATGCGAATATCATTATCCGCCAGTGTCAGCTGCCTCACAATAGCCGGTACAAGTGACTGCCCGGTGCTGGAGACGATGATCAGCACCCGTTGATCCGCCGCGCCATATAGCCGCCTGACACCGAAGAGGCCTGCGCGATACGGTCCCTTCACCGCCAGTTGGTCCCCCTCGCCGGCCAGGAAGGCGGTCTTCGGTCCCCGCACCTGGAATACGATCGTGAATTCCTGCTCATCCAGGTCTGCGCTGCACACCGCCATGGGACAGGCGAAGACCTCGTCATCCTC
>JAWOBW010000023.1:0-4557 GCA_046484105.1 Bacillota bacterium | reverse complement strand
GAGAAGCAGTAGAAGTATGATAACTCCCACGAATCCCAGGAGCGTGGAGATCGGATTGTCAGCGACGGGCACACAGCACCTCCCATTCCCGTACACTGCTCCCAGCCGCAGAACTCAGCGTCGGGCGGGGACCAGTATCAGCCACAAACCCAGCATCATCAACAAGACCGGCCAATACTTCCAGAGCACGACATCCAGGGCCACATGAGCGGAGCGCGAGGCGAATAGAAGGGCGAAGGCAAGCAGGAATCCTGTCGCCGGAAACAGCGGCCATCGACTACTCCTTCCCATCACTGCCTCCACCAGATACACGAGGGCAAATGCCAATCCGAGGAGAAGAAAGAGCAGCGGCCCTCTCATCCAGGAGACGCAGTAGCTGGCAGTCCCGGTATATATCCCCACTGCAGACAGGCAGCTCCCCATCACCAGGAAACCCGTTCGGTATCCGGAGAAGGTGTAGCAGAGCATCAATCCCGCTCCGACCAGGACGAGCAACAGATCCCGGGTGACGATTCCCAAGGTGCCCGCAAAAATGAGGAGACCGGACACTACGAGGACGATCCCCGCAAATCGAGCGTTCATTGTCCATACCCCCCGTGGCGTTTCAATGCCGGATCATCAACATGATATACGATCCTTCGACTGCAAGTACATATGGGGCCCGCGCTGTCCCGGGGCAGAATTGAAGATGCCGGCCGAATCCAATGGTCGACCTCATCTCCTGCGGCTGCTGTACAGCATCAGCAGTCCGCCAATTATGAGAAGAACCGGCCAGTATTTCCAGTAGGCGGCAGAGATGCTGATGTGAGGCGACTCGTGCACGTACACGAAGGCGGAAAAGGCAGTGATGATGAATCCCGGATACAGCGCCCATCGCCCCCGCCTGGCCACGGCATATTCAACCACGAATACGACGAGGAAAGCCAGACCGAACAGCAGGAAAAACAGAAAGCCCGTCGCCAGCAGCGGACTCCGCTCGGACAGCGCCACGAAGATGGCCAGGGCTCCCGAACAGCTGCCGGCCACCAGCAACCCAGTGCGGAATCCGGAGACTACATAACCGAGGACCAATCCACCGGTCAGAATGAAGAAGAACAAATCGCCCGACATTGTTCCCTGCTGACCGAAGTACACTATGAGTCCCCCGACCACCAGGAGGATCCCCAGAACGCGTCTGTCCACGACACGACACCCCTCTCCTTCACGCACATACTATCTCAATGACGCTGACAGGGCACTCCCCCGACTGCGGGGGCGGTACAGTGCCACTGCCTTACAGCCTCTCCAGAGGTCTTCTCACCTGTTTGAGAGCCCGCGCCACATCATCGATCAGGTCGCCGACATCCTCCAGCCCCACGTGCATGCGCAACAGGCCCGGCGGAATCAACAGGTTTCCGTCCGCCCTCGCGGAGATGGCCGGGGCGAATATCAGGCTCTCAAACCCACCCCAGCTGACTCCCAGGCGGAAGTAGCGAAGGGAGTTCACGAAGGCCTTCATTCCCGCCTCATCTGTGTTGAGCTCAAAGGACACGAGACCACTGAAACCGCTCATCTGTTTCAGCGCCAGTGCCCGCTGGGCAAACCCCTCCTCGCCGGGATAGTGGATGGCAGATACGGCGGGATGTGAGGCCAGGAAACTGATCATTGCCTGTGCATTCTCCTGGTGTTGCTCCATGCGAATCTTGAGGGTGCGAAGCCCTCTGAGCAACAACCACGCCTCGAAGGGCCCCAGTACCGCGCCCAGCAGAGCCTGCTCCGTGCGCGCGATCTCGCGTACGGTCTCCTCCCTGCCCACCACCACACCTGCAACTAGGTCAGAATGGCCGCCCAGGTACTTGCTGGCGGAATGCACGACCAGGTCAATCCCCAGGACCAGGGGATTCTGGAATACGGGAGAGGACCAGGAATTGTCCACGACGGTGACAATGCCTGCCTCCTTCGCGAGGCCGGCCACTGATTCGAGGTCCTGCAGCTGGAAAAACAGACTGCACGGGGTCTCCAGGTATATGAGCCGGGTGTTGGGCCGGATCTGGGCGGCGAATTGATCAACCTCCGTCCCGTCGACCAGGGTGGCCTCAATCCCATACCGGGGAAGTACTTCGGTGAGCAGTCGTCTGGCCGGCCCGTATGCTCCCCTGACGCTTATGACGTGGTCACCTGCCCTGAGAAAATGCAGCAGGGTGGAAGAGATGGCGCCCATGCCCGAGGCGAAACAGCGGGCCATCTCACCGCCCTCCAGGGCCGCCACCTTCCTCTCCACAATCTCCACCGTGGGGTTCAGTCCCCGGGAGTAGATGTAGCTGTCAACCTGGTGGGCAAAGGCATGATCAGCCGCATCGTAGCTGGCAAAAGCGAAAAGGGAGCTGGCAAACACCGGCGGCACGACAGCACCGAGAAACCTCTGCGGGTCCTCCCCCTCGTGTATGACAGCAGTCTGCTTGCCCATGTGCACCCCTTCGTCTGTCACGTGGATTCCTCCCATTCATATGCGAAAACGCCGTCGTCAGTCGCCAACCGGCGATAGTCGACCTCCTCACGGCTTCACACCCCAGAGCATGCAGTATATGCTCACACAGCGGACGGGACCCCGCGCTAGGTCCCTCTGCATCCGGCGAATTCCGCGAGCGAAGGATTCATCCGGAATGAGATGCAGTGATGAAAAGGCCCTATCCCGGTAGGGGGCCAGATCCTCGAGATCGTAGCAGAGGTGGACCCGGTGCGTTCGCACCCCGGCAAAGCCGGCGTCGCGCATCATTCTCATCAGCCGGGGGATGCGGGGGTATCGTCGGAGCTCCACATCCACCGTTTCCGGGAAGTACCTGCTGAGGGGAGTACGGCAGCGGATGATCTTCTCTGAATCGGTGACCGTACACATCTTTCCCCCTCTGCACAGGATCCGATGAGCCTCGGCGAAATAGGCCAGCCGATCCGTCACGTGATGGATCACATCCACGGAGAAAACCATGTCAAACGAGGCATCCCGGAAGTCCAGACTCTCTGCCCGGCCTGCGGAGAAACCCACCCGCGCATCATGGCGAAGGACAAGTTCCAGCATTCCCGGCGAGGGGTCCACTCCCCGCGCACGGCAGCCGGTCGCCCGCCTCACGGCCCGGATGTAGTTTCCCGTGCCGCAACCCACCTCCAGCACTCGGGAGCTGCCGTCGATCTCTGCCAGGAGTCCCGCCAGGACCCGCGGGTGCACCCGTCTGTGTCTGGCGTATTCCGCAGCCAACCGATCGTAGTCAATGCCCAAGCCCTTCACCTCATCCTATGAGGTGGAAATCAGTCTGGCGGCCGGCCAGATAGTGCACCTCACCGCCGGTGAACAGAACGTCCTGTTCCAGGGCAAACACCACGTCCTGCCCTGACCACTCGGACACCTTGTGGGTGACATTGAGCTCCATCGCGTGGCAGGTGTCATCGAACAGTTGGTAATCACCCTTGCCAGGGACCCCGCCCTGCATATCCCACAGTCCAATGGTCGGTCCGGCTCCATGTCCGTGATAGCCTATCGGATGGGTGTATATGCTGGCCACCAGCCCCTCCTCCTCGGCCCGCTTCAGCGCCCGGTCGAGGATCTCGTTTCCCGATCGACCGGCGATGAATTCGCCGGCCAGGATCTCCTGCAGCCGGTTGCCCCGGGCCAACCCCTCGCGTAACCCGGGGGGCACCTCGCTCTCACCCAGTCTCGTGACGTACCCTAGCTGCTGGGTGTCTGTCGCCAGGCCGAGATATTTCAGCCCCACATCGCAGTGAAGAAGATCACCCGGCCGGATCTGTCGTCTGCCATCCTCGCGAAAACCCAGGCCGTGCGCCTGGATGCTCACGGAGGGATGAAACCAGGCTGACAGACCGAGATCGTGAATTCTCTGGCGAAACCACCACTGAACATCCTCCGTCGTGGTGATGCCCGGGTGAATCACCCGGGTCGAGAAGGCCTCGGCTATCATGGAGTGAGCAATTTCCACTATCCTGGAGTACGCCTGCATCTCAGCCGGCAGTCTCCTTTCCAGCCACCCCAACGCCAGGTGCTCGCCACCCTCGATCCTGTCGGAATACGGCGCGTCAAGTGCATCGATAAGTTGGACATACTCGCTGTGCGTCAGGCCATCACCGAAAGCAAAGGTCCTCGACACCCCCACGCCAATGCGCCGGGGATCTCTCTCCCGGATCAGCCGCGCCAGGCATTCCCACTGCTGCTGCACATCAGGATCCCAGACGCCCCGGTACAGGCGCGGCACATCGTAGCGAGACAGGATCATCCTTTCCATCTCACCCTCTTCGGGTAGATAGAAGACGAGTATGGTGCGCCTCCTGGCGGACAGCATTTCCGGCGGCAACAGGGTCATGATGACCGGGTCCTCGTTGTATTCCCTGGCGGACACTATCCACATGTCGAACGACTCTCTCTTCATTATCTGAGGAAGGATCTCATCCAGACGCCGCGCAAGCCACCGGCTCCGGACCTCGGCTCTCTTCCTCAGGGGCAGTATTGAATACGATGTGCTGTCTCTCACGCGCATTCCTCCCATCTCATTGCCAAACGCCCCTATCTTC
>JAWOBW010000093.1:0-3584 GCA_046484105.1 Bacillota bacterium | reverse complement strand
GTGATTGACGATACATACAACAGAGGGTTGAGGTTGCGGGCGGCGAGGGCCGCCCTGCGAGAGGAATTTGCCGGACCGATCAGGACGGCGGCGGTGATCGCAAGGGGCACGGCCCCTTCGGACTGGCCGCTGGGAATCAGGCATAACGTATTATCATGGAGTAAACGCGTGGAATGAGGTCATGTCAGGATGATGAGGTCACGAGACTCGGTGTTATCGCGGTGGATGGCGCATGGTTGCCCGAGGTGAGTATCACCGATTTTCAGGGACGGATCGATGAGGTAGATGTGGGGACGGTTTATGTCCAGGGCCGGGAGGAGGAGGCTCTTTCATGATAGTTTCAGACAAACAGCTGATGGCAGTTCTCAGGGCCTCGGAACGGAGGACGTCCGCCGCGGAACCGGCGGAGAGGCCCGGTCCCGTCCGGGACGGGGCGCACGCCTCCAGGTCCACTCTGGTGCGGGATGACATCACCCTCTCGTCCAGGGCCCGCGAAGTGATGAAGCTGCGACGCGTCCTCAACGAGATGCCCCCGGTCAGGGAGGAGAAGCTGGCCAGGATCAAGGAACGCGTCGCCAGGGGAACGTATCACGTTCCGCTGGAGGAAGTGGCTGAGAAGATCATCACGAGGGGGGCCGTCAACAGGCTCGTCGCCGAGACCGATCGATAGGGGGCAGTTCCGTGGGGCAAGATGTGCAGCGGGCATCGACATTCGATCTTGTGCAGCAGCTGGCAGAAGTTCTGGAGAGGCACTGTGAGGCCTACGAGGATCTGTGCGCGCTGCTTTCATCTGAACGAGAGGCTCTCAAGGACAATGACATCGATGACCTGCACACCCTCCTTCTCGGCCAGGAGGGTGTGATCATGCGCATTGCCCGGGACGAGGAAGTGCGGATGAAGATCCAGTGTGAGCTGGCCGAGATCCTCGACCTGGATCCGGAGGCGTCTCTGGTCGAACTGCTGGAGAGGACGGAGATAGCCTCCTTTCACCGGAGGCGGCTGGACCGGGCGCGGGCCCGCATGCTGGAGCTGGCTCAGCGGGCGGGATCCATCAACGAGGACAACCGGGATCTCGTTCATCAGGCGCTCAAGTTCATCGCCTATTCACTTGACGAGGTTCGGGTTCTCGCCGGCGGGGGCATCACCTATGACAAGGGTTCGTCCGGGGACAGATCAGATGCTCTGTTGATGGACGAGAAGTACTGAGGAGCGGGGGAGGGCGGACGGCGTGCGCAGCAGCTTCTTCGGACTGGAGATGGCCAGGCGGGCCATGACGGCTCACCGCACTGCCATCGACGTGGCCGGGCACAACATAGCCAACGCGAACACCGAGGGATACCGCAAGCAGGACGCGGTGCTGACTCCCACAACCCCGTACTTCGTGCAGGGGGCGCGCCGGATGTCTCTCGGCACTGGGGTGACAGTGGAAACCATCACCCGGAGGCAGAACAGGTACTTGGACCGGGAAATACACCGGCGTCTGAGCGAGCTGGAGATGCACAACAGCCGCCGGCAGGTTCTCTCCCAGATAGAGGACATACTGGGAGAGCCAGGGACCGGGGGACTGGGGACAGTACTGGACGAGTTTTGGAATGCCTGGCAGGACCTGGCCGGGGAGGCGGACAATACCGCCCTGCGCACCTCGGTCATTGAGCGGGCCCGGGAATTGGGAAATGCCTTCGGAGCGGTTGACAGGCAGTTGAACGACATGATGTCGAATTTGGAGCAGACAATCGCCACCCGGGTGGACCGGGTCAATACTATTATTTCGGAGCTGGCGGAAGTCAGCGAACGGATTGTGTCGCTGACAGCCGCCGCAGGAGCTCCCAACGATCTGATGGACCGTCGGGACCTGTTGGTGCAGCAGTTGAGCACCCTCATCGACGTCGAGGCCAGCGATGCCGATGACGGCGGGGTGCGCCTGGTGGTCGACGGCGTTCCGATTCTGGATTCCTTCACCAGCAGGACGCTGGAAGTAGCTCCCGCCGGGGGCGGCGACTACGGTCGGGTCTCCTTCACCTGGAGGCATGGAGACAGCGTCATAGACTGGGATTCGTCGGGTACGGGAGAACTCGGCGGACTGGTTGGACTGCGGAATGAGGAGATACCCGAGGTTCTGCAGCGCCTTGGCCAGCTGGTCGACGGGATCCGGGACGAAGTCAACACGGCACACAGGGCGGGGTTCGCCCTGGACGGAACTCCCGGAGGTGACTTCTTCGTCCCGGTGGCGGGAGTCCTGCAGGTCACAGAGGAGATTGCGACAGACCCCGGGGCGATCGCTGCCGCAGTGACCTCTACCGGGGTTCCCGGGGACGGAAGCAATGCCCTCCTGATCGGGGGCCTCCGGGAGGCGGCAGATGTGCAGGGGACGACGCCGGGCGGTCTTCTTCGCTCTCTGGTGGCCGACATCGGGGTTCGCTCCGAGCAGGCCAGGCAGATGTACTCCAACGGTAGCACTATGCTGACGCAGCTGCTCAACCAGCGCGATGCCATCACCGGAGTTTCCATTGACGAGGAGCTCACCCATCTCATCCAGGCTCAGAATGCCTTCAATGCGGCCGCCAAGCTGGTTTCCGTCTGGGACGAGATGCTGTCGACCATTGTGAACGGGCTGGTGAGATAAATGAGAATCAGTGAAAACGGCATGGTGCGGACGGTGCTGGCCGATCTGATGGCGAACCGGAATCATCTGTCGAGTCTTTATGAGAAGCTGAGCTCCGGATCGAGAATCAACCGGCCCTCTGACGATCCCGGGGGGACGGTCACGGTGATGCAGGTTCGCAGCAATCTGTCGGAGATTCGGCAGTTCAGGACCAATACCACTGCTGCCATGGATCTTCTATCTGCGGCGGAGCTGGCCCTCAGCGAGGTCTCTGAAACGATGAACCAGCTGCGGGAACTGGCGCTGCGGGGAAGCAGTGACACCCTGCCGGACGAGTCCATGCATTCCCTGGCCGAGACGGCCGAGGGGCTGGTCGATCATCTCCTCTCTCTGGCCAACACCCGCCACGCGGGTCGCTATCTGTTCGCTGGCCATCAGACGAGGACGCTGCCCTTTTCCATCGAGGACTCGACCGTTCAGTACGCCGGCGACGAGGGGGTCATGGTCCACGAGGTCGGTCCAGGCATCCAGATGGCCATGAATGTGCCCGGAGACGGGGTGTTCAATGACGTTCTGGAGGTTGCCCTGGGGATTCGCGACGCACTGAGGGCTGAGGATTCGCAGGCTGTCAGCGAGCAGCTGGACGCCGTGGACGCAGCCGGAGACGCCGTTCTGATGGTCAGGGCGGAATTGGGCGGGAGGATCAACCGCCTGGAGTTGGGCAAGAATCGGCTGGAGGAGATGGAGGTGTCTCTGACCAGGGTCATGTCGGAGACGGCGGATGTGGACATGGCGGAGATGGTGATGCACCTGGCCATGGCGGAGCAAGCCTATCAGACTTCACTGGCGACGGGAGCCAGGATACTGTCTCCCACGCTTCTCGACTACTTGCGTTAGTGTTAGTACCCCCCCCCTCCCGGCCCGGCGGACACTGCGGTGGACGCCGGGCCCCATTGTGTGCGGCTGGCATGGCGAATCCAGG
>JAWOBW010000083.1:0-14088 GCA_046484105.1 Bacillota bacterium | reverse complement strand
CAGCATAGTCGGGGGTGCTGCCAACAATCAGCTGGCGTATGACAGGGCGGGCCGCCTCATGCACGAAAGGGGCATTCTGTATGTCCCCGATTACATGATCAATGCGGGTGGGTTGATCCAGGTCGCAGACGAGATGGACGGATTTGACAGAGAGCGCACTCTGCAGAAGACGGCCGGTCTGTACCAGCTGCTTCAGAGATGTTTTGCCCTGGCTGATGAGATGGGCATTCCCCCCTTTGAAGCGGCGGACCGCCTGGTCCAGCGTCGAATCGACAGCCTGGGGCAAATCGGTCGCATCTATCTGCCCGCCTGCCATGGGAAGGAATGATGCTTCATGAGGATCTTTGAGCGCATGCAGGACATGGAGCACGAACAGCTGGTGTTCTGTTACGATGAGGTCTCCGGCTTGAGGGCGATCGTGGCAATACACGACACCACACTGGGACCCGCCCTCGGCGGGACCAGGATGTGGAACTACGAATCGGAGGATGACGCGATAGAGGATGCCCTCCGCCTGTCTCGCGGGATGACCTACAAGAACTCGGCGATGGGGCTGAACCTTGGTGGCGGCAAGGCGGTGATCATCGGAGACTCCAGAACGGACAAGAGTGAGGAGCTGTGGAGGGCGTACGGGCGATTCATTCAGTCCCTGGGAGGACGGTACATAACGGCGGAGGATGTGGGAACCACTCCGGAGGACATGGCGCACATATCCGCCGAGACGGAGTATGTGGTGGGACTGGCGCACAAATCCGGTGACCCCTCGCCGGTCACGGCCTACGGGGTCTACCGGGGCATCAAGGCCTCCCTCGAGCATCTGACCGGCTCGGACGATCTCGACGGCAAGACTGTTGCTGTGCAGGGGATCGGGAGCGTGGGGTTCGCCCTTTGCGGGTACCTGCACGAGGATGGAGCGGGCCTGGTGGTCACGGACATATTTGAGGAAGCATTGAACCGGGCGGTCGAGGAGTTCGGGGCCGAGGTGATGGACCCGGACCGGATCCACGCCTGTGAATGCGACGTCTTCTCTCCCTGTGCGCTGGGAGCCGTGCTGAACGTTGAGACCATTCCTGAGCTCAAATGCCGCATCATCGCGGGAGCGGCAAACAACCAGCTGGCGGAGGACTCACTGGCGGGGGTTCTACGAGACAGGGGAATCCTGTACGCTCCCGACTACGTGATCAACGGCGGTGGCGTCATCAACGTCGCCAGCGAGTTCCGCACCGGTGGATACAACCGGGAAATAGCCCTGCGGCAGGTGGACAGGATCGGAGACTACCTGAAGCGGATCTTCGTCACCAGTGATGAGGAGGACATTCCCACCAGCGTCGCAGCCGACCGAATGGCCGAAGCCCGGATTGAGAGTCTGGCCAGAATCCAGCGAATCCGGGTGTGATCTGCGGCCGATGGTGAATGGGGCCGGCCGGGCTGTCAGATGAGAGGCCCCGGCGGAGGCAGGATTGTCCTGTTGCAGTGGTTCCCTGCGCTGACCTTCACGCGCAGGGGAATGGCCGCTGTCTGTGTCCGGGCACGGCAGGTCCCGGGTGGTTTGGTGATGAGACCGTTAAGGAAAAGGGAGGAATACAGGTGGCGAGTGACAGACGGAGGTGGATTCTTGACCCGGAACGCTGCAAGGGCTGCGGTCTGTGCGTGGCGGCATGCCCCGAGGAGATCCTGCGGTTTTCCGACAGGACCAACCGGGCAGGTTACCGGACGGTAAAGATCATCGGGCAGGACGAGTGCATTTCTTGCGGCCTGTGCGCCATTAGCTGTCCCGATGTGGCCATAGAGGTGTTTCGACCGGAGAAGAAGAAGGACAAAAGCGACGGGAGGGATAGGCCGTGAGCGATCTCCAGTTGTTCAAGGGCAATGAGGCCGCGGCCGAGGCGGCCGTGAGGGCGGGATGCAGGTATTTCTTTGGTTATCCCATCACGCCGCAGAACGAGCTGCCGGAGTACCTGTCGTGGAGACTGCCGGAGGTCGGTGGCGTCTTCCTGCAGGCTGAAAGTGAGGTTGCCGCCATCAACATGGTCTACGGGGCGGCCGGAGCCGGCGCCCGGGCGATGACGTCGTCTTCCAGTCCAGGGATCAGTCTCAAGCAGGAGGGCATCTCCTACATCGCCGGCGCAGAGCTTCCCTGCGTCATCATCAACATGATGCGTGGTGGTCCCGGTCTCGGCGGGATTCAGCCCGCCCAGTCCGATTACTTTCAGGCAACCCGCGGCGGCGGACACGGAGACTACCGGACGGTGGTCCTCGGTCCGGCCGGACTGCAGGAGCTGGTGGACCTCACGTACGAGGCCTTTGACATCGCCGACCGCTATCGCAACCCCGTCATGGTGTTGGGGGACGGCGTGATGGGGCAGATGATGGAGCCCGTCCGTTTCCCTCCCATGAAGGACCCAGAGGATCTGCCCGCCAGGGATTGGGCGACGACTGGCAAGAGGGGGCGCAAGAGCCGAAACCTGGTCAAGTCGTTGTATCTTGACCCGGAGGAGTTGATGGAGCACAACCTCAAGCTGGATCGCAAGTACCGCCTGATCAGCGAGCGAGAAACCCGCTGGGAGCTGAGCGACGCGGAGGATGCGGAGTGGATCTTCGTCGCCTACGGTACAACGGCGAGAATCGTCCGCAAAGTCATAGCCGACATGCGCAGAGAGGGTCTGCGGGTGGGCCTATTGCGCCCCATCAGCCTGTGGCCCTTCCCGGAGGAGGCTTTCCGCGGCCTGGACGGACAGGTCAGGGGGTACTTCACCGTGGAGATGAGCATGGGACAGATGGTTGAGGACGTCAGGCTTTCGGCCGGGGGAGTGCCGGTCGGATTCTACGGGACGGCCGGAGGCGTGATACCCGACTACCGGGATATCAGGCGCAAGGCGGAGGAGTTCATCCGGGAAGCTGGTGGTTCGCAGTGAAGGCGGTCTACACTAGACCCAGGTCGCTGACAGAGAAGACGACCCATTACTGTCCCGGTTGCGTGCACGGGATAGTCCACCGAATCGTCGCGGAGGTCATCGATGAGCTGGACCTGAGTGACAGGATCGTCGGAGTCGCCTCCGTCGGATGCTCGATCCTGATCTACGAGTACCTCAACGTGGACTTCCAGGAAGCGGCGCACGGGAGGGCACCCGCCCTGGCCACCGGGATCAAGCGAGTTCATCCCGACGCGGTCGTCTTCACTTACCAGGGTGACGGTGACCTCGCCTCCATCGGCACGGCCGAGATAATACACGCCGCCATGCGCGGTGAGAACATCACTGTCATCTTCATAAACAACGCCATATACGGCATGACCGGCGGTCAGATGGCTCCCACCACTCTGGTGGGCCAGAAATCCACCACCTCGCGCGGCGGACGAGATCCGGGACACTCGGGGCAGCCGATTCGCGTGGTGGAAATGCTGGCGACCCTGCCCGGGGCGGTGTACCTGGAGCGAGTTTCCTGCCACGACCCCCGTCACATAGTCGGGACCAAGAGGGCGGTCAAGAAAGCCTTCGAGGTACAGCTGGCCGGCGAGGGATTCTCCCTGGTGGAGGTTCTATCCAACTGCCCAACCAACTGGGGCATGGAGCCGAGGGAGTCTCTGGACTGGGTGAGGGACAACATGATCCCGTATTTCCCACTGGGCGAATTCCGCACTCCCGGGGAGGTGCAGTGACGTGGAACACCAGATTCTTATGGCGGGATTCGGCGGACAGGGAATCATGCTCATGGGACAGATGCTGGCCTACGCCGGCATGAAAGAGGGCAGGTATGTCTCCTGGATGCCCTCGTACGGCCCGGAACAGCGGGGAGGCACGGCCAACTGCAGCGTCGTCATCTCCGACGAACCGGTGGGGTCGCCCGTGGTGCTCGAGCCCACGGTCTGTGTGGTCATGAACCACCCCTCCCTGACCAGGTTCAGGAGTGTCGTGCAGGCGGGAGGTCACATCTTCATCAACTCCTCCCTCACAGACGAGACGGCGGAACGCGACGACATACACGTGATCCGCATAGCTGCCACGGAGGAAGCCGAGGCCCTGGGAACTAACCGGGTGGCGAATATGATCATGCTCGGGGCGTTGACGTCGGTGGAGGGGTTGATCTCACTGGAGACTCTGCGGGAGGTGCTGCCGGGAGTACTGCCGGAACGGAGGCATTCTCTCATTCCACTGAACATACAGGCGCTCGAGCGGGGCATAGAGCTTGTGAGCGAGGAGAATGCGACGGGGGCTGAGTGACGAGGGAGAGTAGAGAGGACTGCGCGGGCAGCTCACGGGGCGGGTGACTGCCTGAAGCGGGCGCTACCGGCCAGGGTAGGAGGAGCCAAATGGCAGCAGGCGATAATCAGGATCTGCCCGAGGAAGTCAACGTGGGGGACGTAGAGGAACTGCTCGACGATCTCGCCGGCGTGCAGGCCTGCCGCGTTGTGTGCAACCAATGGGGGGCTGTGGAGGAGATCCACATTCTGGCCGCGGATGACCGACATCCCAAGCAGATCGTCAGGGACATCGAAAGTGCCCTCGCGGCAAAGTGGGGGCTGCAGGTCGACCACAAGAAGATCAGCGTCGCCCAGGTGGAGCACAGAGAACCGGTCCGGAGCAGTGACGGGCGACGGGTGAGCCTGGTCAGCATAAACACGGTGAACCGCCCGGGCAAGATGCAGGTGGAGACGTGTGTGGTCATCCGGTCGCCCGACAACCGTGACGTGGAGGGCAGGGCGATCAGCGTCCTGTCGCCGGCGCAATACGGCAGGGTGTCGGCCGAGGCAGCTGTGCGGGCCGTCACCGAGACCATGGACGATGGATGCTCCGTACACCTGGAGGACATGCGCGTCCTCCCGATGACCGCCGGCTCGGTGGTGGTGTGCCAGCTGAGCGTTCTCCGGTCGCGAGGGGATGCGGAGATAATCGCCGGGGTCAGCCCGGTCTGGGGTGAGGACCTGATTCGCGCCGCGGTCGACGCGGTTCTGGCGGCGGCGAATTCTCTGGATGTGATGTAGTGAGTATCGGGCGACGCCGCGACGGAAGGTGGTTACTTGACGCGTGCCCATGGTGTTGTGACCGCCGAGGTGCTCCGGACGGAATGCCTGGGTGAGAATCTGGTCCGCTGTGAAGTGTGGATTCCGGGAAGAGAGGGCGTCACCTGGGCCCTGGCCTACGTCGATCTCACCGGCGAGATCCGGCCCGGAGACCGGGTGCTGATGAACACCACGGCAGTGGATCTGGGACTCGGCAGCGGCGGGTTCCACTTCGTGATGTGCGGTGAGCGCACCGAGGGTCCTCTTTCGGACGATCCGGGTCACATCATGAAGCTGCGCTACACCCCGTGGCAGATGAGAACCCTGTCGGTGGAGGAGGAGGCTTCTCCTCACCACCGGAGTCTCGCCCGGGCAGACTCCATCGACGGTATGCCGGTGGTCTGCATCGAGCTGCACAGCCAGCTTCTTCCGGTGACGGCCGGGATACGCTCTGCAGACCCGGAGCTGAAGATTGCCTACATAATGACCGACGGAGGATCTCTTCCCATCCATCTGAGTGCGACCGTGAAAAGACTCAGTGCAGAAGGTTGGCTGTCATCCACACTCACCGCCGGTAACAGCTTCGGCGGTGAGTGGGAGGCGGTGAACACCTACAGCGCTCTGCTGGCCGCCCGGCGTGCCCTGAATGTAGACGTGGCCGTGGTGGGAATCGGACCGGGTATCGTGGGGACGGGAACCCGCTGGGGGCACACAGGCCTGCACCAGGCTCAGGCGGCCAATGCGGTGATCGCACTGGGGGGCCGGGGGATACTGCCGCTGAGGATATCAAGCGAGGATGGAAGGGACCGGCACCGCGGGATCAGTCATCACTCACTCACCGTTCTGGGCCGGGCGGTCCTGGGCGAGGTGTGGGTGGTGATGCCGGAGGAGCTGTCAGGCGAGTGGGACCTGTGGCGCCAGCTGATCGGGGCGGGAATATGCAGCCGTCACCGGCTGGTTTCGGAGAAGGCGGATCCAGTGATGGACTGGCTGCGGGGGGACCCCGGCTGGAAGCAGTGGAGCAGGCTCCTGCGTCACATGGGACGGTCCCCTGACCAGGAGCCGGAGTTCTTCCTCGCCGCCTGCGCCGCCGGGCGTTGGAGTGCGGCAGCAGTGCAGGGGAGGGGAAGGGATTGACGGAAGACTCCGAGCTGAAGTTTGCTGGCCGGGTGATGCGGGTCCGGGTTGACCGGATCGGGGAGGGAAAGCTGCGAGAGGTGGCCGAAGTCGGAAGTGTCAGCTGCGTGTTGGCTGTTCGCACTGCAAAAGACCGCTCTCCCGAGATTCTGATGGTGAGGCAGTACCGGCACCCGACGGGCAGGTGGCTGTGGGAGATTCCCGCGGGGCGGGTTGATCCGGGCGAGACACCCCTGGAATGCGCCCGTCGCGAGCTGGCGGAGGAGACGGGTTACCGCGCGTCCCAGTGGCGGCACCTGGGCGGGTTCTACTCGTCGCCGGGCTTCACCGACGAGTTCATCGATGTGTATCACGCGTCCGGTCTCGAGGCGATGGACCGGCCGCCCGCGGGGGACGAGGATGACATCCGACACCGCTGGGTGGCGCTCGAGGATATCATGAACTGGCGGAGGTGCCGTCTTCTGGACGGCAAGACCCTGTCCGCGCTTTCGTTGTGGTGGACAATGCAGATATGTCGTCCCCGGGGTTGTAATGATTTGGACCGGCCCTAATAGACTTAGTGATGGGAGGGTTTGAGTCAGCCCCGGAGGGAGAGACCTTCGTTGAAGCTTTCGGGCAAACGGAAGGGCCTGGGCACCCGCAGCCCCAGGGTGATCTACTCGAACAGTGACCTGCTCATACTGGATCACCTGCGGGAGAACATGGCCCTGTACTTCTTCGTGCTGGCCATGTTGAGCGGCGGGGTGATCATCGGCGCGATGGTCACCGGATCGCTGAGTGCGCAGCAGGCCGACGACCTGGCCGAATACACCCTGGGGTTCTTCCAGAGTCTCGAGGGGCCCGAGATGCCCGTGTCCGGACGCGACATATTCCTGAGCTCCCTGTCGATGAACTTCAAGACCCTCGGCATCGTGTTTCTCCTCGGTTTCACAGTGATCGGCATGCCGGTGGTGGCCCTGGTAGTCCTGGTTCGCGGTCTGATAATCGGATTTGCCGTCAGTTTCCTGATGTACCTTCAGGGAGGAATGGGTGTTGGATTGGCCATGGTGTCCATCCTGCCCCAGAATCTGTTCTTGCTGACCGCCCTGGTCTTCTGTTCCGTCAACGCCCTTTCTTACTCCCTGAACATCCTGGCCGTCCGCCGGGGGGCCGCGCGCAGTGCGTCCGAACCATCGGTGCTCGTCTACCTACTCCGCGGCTTCGTCGGCTTCGTCGTGGCCTTCCTGGGCATCTTGGTGGAGAGTTATGCAGTTCCAACCCTGATGCGTCTTTTTGCACCCTACCTGTGAGTGGTATGATTTGAGTGACGCACAGGATGGGAGCCTCCTTGAAAGAGAGGGATACATATGAAGTTAGGAGTGCCCAGGGAGATCAAGAGCAACGAGAACCGAGTCGCCCTGACGCCTGCTGGTGCTTCAGTGCTCACCGGTGACGGTCACGATGTTTTCATCGAAAGGGGGGCAGGTGAGGGGAGCGGATTTCCCGACGACCAGTACACCGCAGTCGGCGCCACGATACTGCCGGATCCCGCCTCCGTCTTCGGTGAGGCGGAGATGATCATGAAAGTCAAGGAACCGCTCGAGCCCGAGTTTGAGCTCATGAGGCCGGGACAGGTTCTCTTCACGTATCTTCACCTGGCCGCCGAGGAGACTCTCACCCACGTACTGCTGGACAGGCAGGTGGTCTCCATCGCCTACGAGACGGTTGAGCTGGAGGACGGCAGCCTTCCGCTGTTGACGCCAATGAGTGAGGTGGCCGGCCGGATGGCCACCCAGGTGGGCGCCCAGATCCTGGAGAAGCATCAGGGAGGAAAGGGCACCCTCCTGGGCGGAATTCCCGGTGTGCCCCCCGCCCGCGTTGTCATCGTCGGCGGTGGTGTGGTGGGCACCAATGCGGCCAAGATTGCCGTGGGGTTCGGTGCCCGAGTCAGCATTCTGGACATAGATGCTGCGCGCCTGCGCTACCTGAACGACATCTTCGGCAGCGTCCTGGAGACCTGCGTCTCCAATCCCTACGTCATCGCCGAGGCGGTGGCCGGGGCAGACCTGCTGATCGGGGCGGTGTTGGTCAAGGGCGCCAGGGCACCCAAACTGGTGACCGCGGACATGGTCAGCAGCATGGAGGATGGCTCGGTGATCGTGGATGTCGCCATCGATCAGGGCGGCTCCGTGGAGACCATCGATCGAGTTACCACCCACGCCGATCCCACCTATGTCTCCCATGGCGTGGTGCATTACTCGGTGGCCAACATGCCCGGGGCGGTTCCGCGCACCTCCACCCTGGGGCTGACCAATGTGACCCTCCCGTACGCCCGCGCCCTGGCGGGCAAGGGCTGGGAGAGGGCACTGGCGGAGGATCCCGCCCTGGCCAAGGGACTTAATGTCGTCGGCGGCGAGGTGGTCTATGAGGCCGTGGCCGAGGCCCACGGATTGCCCTATTCTGAGGTGTCATTCTAGCTGCAGAGACGATCTCGGGTCATGAAAGCAAATGCGGGGGACATTCTCCCCCGCTTTTCGGTAATAGATTGACCTCTCATAACATAAGCATTATCGATGAACCGTTATGGGAGGAAACGAGGGTGCAATGGGACGCCACAGCGAAGGCCGTGACCTGGGTCTTCTGTTTCGCATCTTGATCATGCTTCTGGTAATGGCCCTCCTGGCGCCGAAGTTCTGTGCCATTTTACTGGAGTCATTCATCCCAGTGCGTCCCTCGGAGACGGGGCCACACGTCAGGGAGGTCCTGGCTCCGGTCCGGGTGTCGAGCTTCTGGGATGAGGTTGAAGTCTGGTGGCGGCTGGTCCGCCTAGAGCTGGAGCGCTATTACCGGGGAGAGTGAGGGGCATCAGACGGGAGGGGCTCACATTGGCTGATGCCGACGTCATACAGCAGTATATCGATTACCTCGGCGTTGAACGTGGTCTCGCGGGCAACACCCTGGAATCCTACGGGCGTGACATCAAGCAGTTCCTCCGTTACCTGAGGGCTCTCAACGGCGAGGATGCCGACGAGAGCGGCAACGGCCTGCTGATCGAGGAGGCGACCAGGGCGACGGTGGTCACGTACGTGGTGTGGATGCGGGAAAAGGGCATGGCCTCGTCCACGATCGCGAGGCGCCTGGCAGCCCTGCGCAGCTTCTACAACTTCATGGTTCAGGAGGACTACATGCCCAGAAACCCCGCTCGTGACGTGGACGTACCCAAGCCTGACAAGCGGCTTCCGGTGGTCCTGACCGTCGAGGAAGTGGAGAGACTGTTGCGCCAGCCGGAAGATGGGGATCTCATCGGCATGAGGGACCGGGCGATACTGGAGCTGCTGTATGCCACGGGCATACGGGTCTCCGAGCTGGTGGATCTGGATCTCGAGCATATAAGTACCTCCAGGAGACAGCTGCGCTGCATCGGCAAGGGTGACAAAGAGAGAATAGTGCCCATGGGCAGCATCTCCGCCCAGGCGATCAGGCGCTATCTCGCCGCGGGGCGGCCCCAGTTGATCCGCGATCCGACCGAGCAGGCGTTGTTCGTCAACAACCACGGCAGGAGACTGACCCGGCAGGGCGTGTGGAAGATCGTCAAACGTCACGGGCGCAGGGCGCGCATCGGCAAGAAGATTACCCCTCACACCCTCAGGCACTCCTTCGCCACTCACCTGTTGGAAAACGGTGCGGACCTTCGTTCCGTGCAGGAGATGCTCGGGCACGCCGACATATCCACAACCCAGATATACACCCATCTGACCGGAGGCCATCTCAAGGATGTCTACTCCCGGGCTCATCCCCGGGCGTAAAGGTCATGTTTCCCTGCACCGGGGCGGTATTATTGGCTTTCTGCCACGTCATACTCTCTACTGGAAGGAGTGATGTCTGTGGGCAGGAAGCTGCTGTGCATCCTCGCTGCATCACTGATGCTGGTGAACCTGTGGGGGGTGCAGGCCAGTGCCGCCGGCGAGCAGCTTCTCAGTGCCGGTCCGGTGGAGGTGATGGCTCCCTTGGCCTACCTGATGGACGCCACCACCGGGACGGAGCTGTACGCCAAGGCGGAGCACGAGCGAAGGGCCCCCGCGAGCATGACCAAGATCGCCACCCTGGCGGTGGTGTTTGACGCGCTGGCCGCAGGGGAGATATCCACAGAGGACCAGGTCACCGCCAGCCCGCGCGCCGCGTCTCTGGGCGGCTCCCAGATCTACCTGGCCGCGGGAGAGCAGATGAGCGTGGAGGATCTTCTGCTTGCAGTGGCGGTGTCGTCGGCGAACGACGCCTCCGTGGCCCTGGCCGAGCATGTATCGGGGACCGTGGAGGGCTTTGTTGATGATATGAATTCCCTGGTCTCCCGCCTGGGGCTGCAGAACACGCATTTTACCAATCCCCACGGCCTGGACGACGACGATCACTACTCCTCCGCCCACGATCTGGCCCGCCTGGGCAGGTATCTCGTCACCCATCATCCCGGGGTGACCGAGTACACCTCGACCTGGTCTCACTGGCTGCGGGAGGATACGGATCGGCCCTTCTGGCTGACCAATACCAACCGCCTCCTCCAGCACTACGTGGGACTCGACGGACTGAAGACGGGGAAGACAGACCGGGCGATGTGGTGCCTGACGGCCACGGCGGCGCGGGAAGCCACGCGCCTGATAGCCACCGTCATGGGAGCAGAGACGTCTGATCACAGGTTTGACGACGTGGCGCGATTGCTCGACGCGGGATTCGCCTCGGTGGAGACGGTGATCCTGGCCAGACCCGGTGACACTCTGACGACTGCCGTCGTCTGGGATGGCCAGCAGGAACAGGTGGACCTGGGAGTGCCCCAGGATGCGGCGGTGACGATACCGAGGGGGGCGAAGGATCAGGTCGCCGTCTCGACCACCGTCGACGCAGATGCCCTGGTGGCCCCGGTCGGCACAGATCAGGTGGTCGGGTCAGTCAGGGCCGAGATAGCGGGGGAGGTGGTGGGGGAGTTTCCCCTGGTGCCGGTGCACGATGTCGAAAGATGCAGCATGATGGCTTTGTTTGGCAGAATCGTGCGACGGCTGTGGTTCATGCGCTGAGTTGGGAAGGAATTGTGGGCATCACCGAAGAAGCCTCCCTCTGCGCGGGTACTGCGAGGACCCGCGAGCGGGAGGTTGGTGATGACATGCAGATCAGGACCTGCCGGCACGGCAGATGCATGGTGGTCAGGCTCATAGGAGAATTCGATCTGTCCACGGCGCCTGAGTTTCGCCGGGTTGTGGACGACGAGTGCATGGAGAATCTGGACCGACTCATAGTTGACCTCGGCGAAGTTACCTTCATTGACAGCTCCGGTCTGGGAGCCCTCCTTGGCCGGTACCGTCGGCTGCAGTCCATGGGCAAGAGATTCGCCCTGGCCGCTCCTTCCCACCGGGCGCGGGAGATCCTGGGTCTGGCCGGGATAGGCCGGACCATAGACATATTTCCCAGTGCGTCCTGTGCCCTAGAGGGGGAGGAGTAACATGAGAGACTGCACCGAGCGGGAAAACTGGATGAGTATGATTCTGCCCGCCCGGGCGTCGAACCTGGGACTGGCCAGGGTCTCGGTGGCCAGCTTTGCCGCCCAGGGTGGCTTCACCCTGACCGATATTGAGGAGATCAAGGTTGCCGTGTCAGAGGCGGTTTCCAATGTGGTGCTGCACGCCTATCCGGAGGGCGAGGGAGAGGTTCGCATTTGTGCGCGCCTGTGCGGGGACGAGTTGACGGTGCAGATCTCGGATCGCGGTGTGGGGATAGAGGATGTGAGCCGGGCCGTGGAGGCTTCCCACTCCACGCTGCAGGGCAGGATGGGTGTGGGGTTCAGCTTCATGGAGGCATTCATGGACGAAACCGCAGTGGAGTCTGTTCCCGGTGAGGGCACCAGGATTGTCATGCGCAGGCGCGTCAGTCGGGAAGATGAAGAGAGTGTCACCGACTCGCCCCCCCGGTGAGGTGTCATGATCATGGGAACCTGTGGGGATGTTCCGGAGGAGCGCGAGCTCTTCCGCCGCGCACAGAGCGGCGATCAGTGCGCCCGAGACGCTCTGTTGGAGCGTCACAGCGGGCTGGTCCACTCCCTTTGCCAGCGCTTTCCCTCCCTGGGGAGCGAGGGGGAGGACCTGGTCCAGGCGGGCTTTCTCGGGCTGCTGCGCGCCGTCGACGGATTTGACCCGGACCTGGGACGTGCCTTCAGCACGTATGCAGTGCCCCACATACTGGGTGAGATGAGGAAGCATCTTCGCGCCGCGGCAGGCGTGAGCGTCTCTCGCCGCGCCCGGGGGATGGTTCGCGAGGTCGAGGGCGCCGCGGATGAGATGGCGGCGCGCACCGGTCGCGTGCCCTCGTTGGCGGAGGTGGCGGAGCGCCTGGGTTTCGACCCTGCCGAGATTGCCCTGGCCCAGGAGGCACTCCGCGCCCCGTCGGCTCTGTATGACCTGGTGCCCTCCCCGCGAGAGGATCCGGGGCGGGTGGAGCTGCTCTCCCTGAAGGATGCAGTGGACAGGCTGGAACCCATTCACCGCGATATCATTCAGCGACGATACTTCGAGGATCAGACGCAGGCGCAGATTGCTCGAGACCTGGGCCGTTCGCAGGCACAGGTCTCGCGGTTGCAGAAGCAGGCTCTCCGCCGGTTGCGCCAGATTCTGGATTAGGACGAGCCAGGATTCACCTCTGCATGTGAGCCCCCGGACTGAGCCATAATAGCGGTGGATACTCACAGGGTCGGGGGTGAGACAGTGACGGTTGTGAAGGTTCTGGAGCTGGTCGGTGTTTCCCGGGATGGATTTCAGGATGCGGTCAACGAGGCGGTGATGCAGGCGCGCGACACGGTCAGGGGAATCTCGGGCGTGGAGGTCGTGAACCTGACTGCCGATGTGGACAATGACGAGATCGTAGAGTACAAGGCGAATGTCAAGGTCGCCTTCCGCGTCGAGCAGGGCGGGATCACCTGAATTGAACCTCAATGAGTGTCTTTGGGCCGGGGCCATCCCGGCCTTTGTCTTCAGTGGAGGTGAGTCATGAGGGCGGGATGGAAGGAAGCACAGAGCTACACCAAGTTGCGGCGGCGACGCACACCCAGGGTCTCTCTTTTCAGAAACTGCGTCGCCGCCTTCGCCGTCGGCGGTTCGATCTGCGCGGTGGGGCAGCTGGTGGCCAACTTGTTCCGGTGGTTGGGCTTCAGTCCGGCCGACGGAGCCGGGCCGGTGGCCGGAACCATGATCTTCATCGGAGCCCTGCTCACCGGCCTGGGCGTTTACGATCGCCTGGGATCCTTCGCCGGCATGGGAGCCGCCCTGCCCATCACCGGCTTCGCCAATGCCATCGTCTCACCGGCAATGGAGTTCAAGCGGGAGGGCCTGGTGCAGGGGGTCGGAGCGCGGATGTTTGAGGTCGCCGGCCCAGTGCTCGTCTACGGTCTGACCGTTTCCTTTTTCATCGGGGCGATCCGCTACCTCCTGCGGGCATACTGAGAGAATGATGCCCGTGACGCTGGGATCGCCGCCCACGCCCAACACGCTCACCTTTGCGTCCAGGCCGCGGGTGGTGAGCTGTGCCGCGGTGGTGGGGCCCAAGGAGGGCAGGGGCCCCCTGTCGGACAGCTTCGACATAGTGGCAAGCAGCGACACTGCGGGCGAGTTCAGCTGGGAGAAGGCCGAGAGGACCATGCTGCTCAGCAGCATGAGTCACTGTCTGAGCAAGGCGGGGACCGATCCGAAGATGGTGCAGGCCCTCCTGGCCGGTGACCTTCTGAACCAGATCATCTCCTCCGGGTATGCCGCCCGAGAGTTCGAGGCTCCCTTCTTCGGTCTGTATGGGGCCTGTTCGACCTTCGTCGAGGCCATGATCCTGGGAGCGGTTCTCGTGGACGGGGGATACCGGGATCCAGTACTGTGCGCCAGCAGCAGTCATCACTACAGCGCGGAGAGACAGTTCCGCACTCCGACCGAATTCGCCGCGCAGCGCCC